>CAZOYJ010000239.1:0-4861 GCA_964583905.1 uncultured Roseivirgaceae bacterium | reverse complement strand
GGGGGGATGCGCTGCCTGACAATGTGTGCTGATGCTGGGTTGGACTTCCTTACATCTTTGAACATAATTCATTTATTTTAGGTCATTACTACGGTGCAAGGGCTGCCATAAAAAAATACTACCCGGGGAAGGAGGGCTGGCAGGAGGGGAGGAGCCATGCCTTCGCGAGGAGCTTCGGCTTGGCAGGGGTGGACCGTGCCTTCGCGAGAAGCTAAGGCAGGCAGGGATTTTTTTAGGAGCAGGCCCCGCAGAAAATGAGGGATAAACTCCGCGAACCCTTGCAGCTTTCTACTCCGCAAGGCCGTAACTTTGTGGCGTGTTTAAAATATTTTACTAACCGAGCATTCCAATTACTTTCTTTTTGGATGCACCAAGTGCGAATAGTGAGCGAAACATAAGGTCCATAGTGACCGAATTATCAGCTGCCTCCATCTTAGCTACTCTTGATTGACTTGATTTTATGCGTTTGGCAAGATCAATTTGAGTAAGATTTTTTGACTTACGCAGATCCTGGAGAGCTTTGCTTAAGGCAAGCTTAAGCTCAATATAGGCGGCTTCTTCAGGCGAAAGATTCAAGAATTCAGCTGTACTGCCAACCTTCCATCCACTTGCTTCAAGACGTTTCTTCTTTGCGCTATTCATTTCTTTTACTCGTTTAGTTATCATCATAATTTTTAATCCGCTGCTTGCAACTGTCAATCACGTGTTTGGGCGTTTGATTAGTCTTCTTGTCAAAAACTTCCAAGATCACAATCGCGTCTGAATCGATCCGGTAAACAATTCTCCATGTTACATTTTCGTCATCTATACGAAGCTCATGGCATCGTCTACCAATCGAGGGCATTGGTCGCGAGTGTGGCATGGAAAGTCTTTCACCCCGTTGCAGCTTGCGAAGTAAAACCCCGGCCTCAATGCGTGCCGCCTTTGAAAAGGGAGGTGTTTTCACTTCACCATGCATCCAAGCTAGCTCCTTATCCATTTTGTCTTTAGACAAATATATGTCATATTTGACATATATCAAAAACTGACAAGTAGGTTTTTTCTGGAATAACTCTTAGAGCGATGGATCAAGGATGTGTAATGCTGGCTACCGCGAAGCGCGGCATGAGACATTTGGCTGGCGCCAGGAATGCGCGGCCTCGCTTGTCATCATTCAGTCCCAGGCGATTAAATGCACAGTATGCTCGTAGGCAGCAAATCCATAGAAGAGTTATATAATTTATATTATGTTAAGTTTAATTTTAAGGAATAGCCTGGCCCTATCCTTTGAGTCCACTCCAGACTCCACAGAACAATCCCGTCCGGGGCTTCCTCCTGTCATCGCTTATCGTACCTTTGCCGCTTATTTTAAATTCAATGCTCGCAGTAAACAAACTTTCGCTCCAATTCGGAAAACGCGTACTCTTTGATGAAGTCAGCTTGCGCTTTACGCCCGGCAATTGCTATGGCGTAATTGGCGCCAATGGTGCCGGTAAATCCACCTTTCTGAAGATCTTATCCAGCGAACTCGACCCTACCCGCGGGAATGTGAGCATCGAACCCGGCAAGCGTATGGCCGTATTGCGTCAGAATCACTATGAATTTGATGAGGTTACGGTTCTGGATACGGTGATTATGGGCTATCCCCGGCTCTGGACCATTATGCAGGCGAAAGATGCCCTGTACGCCAATCCCGATTTCTCGGAGGCGGACGGAATCCGGGTTTCCGAGTTGGAAGGTGAATTTGCCGAACTGAACGGCTGGAATGCCCACTCCGATGCCGCTGCCCTGCTCAGCGGTTTGGGTATCGCGGAAGCCGATCACTATAAATTGGTAAAAGAACTCGATGGCGCCCAAAAAGTGCGGGTGCTCCTCGCCCAGGCCCTATACGGAAACCCTGATATTTTAATTTTGGATGAGCCTACTAATGATCTGGATATTAATACAATAACCTGGTTAGAAGATTTTCTACTTGAATTCGAGAATACCGTTATCGTAGTCTCTCACGATCGCCACTTTCTCGACACGGTTTGTACGCATATTATCGATATCGACTTCCAGGCTATCCGCCAGTATACCGGCAATTATTCCTTCTGGTATCAATCCAGTCAGCTGGCATTAACCCAGCGGTCCTCGGCCAACAAGAAAGCCGAAGAAAAGCGAAAAGAGTTGCAGGAGTTCATTGCCCGGTTCAGCGCCAATGCGTCTAAGTCGCGGCAGGCTACCAGCAGGCGTAAATTGTTGGAGAAGATCAACGTGGATGAGATTCAGGCGTCTACCCGCAGGTACCCGGCCATCATATTCAAGCAAAACCGGGAGGCGGGCGATCAGATTTTACATGTAGTCGACCTGAATTATTCGGTCAACGGCACTCCCCTGTTCAGTCACCTGGATTTTTACGTGAACAAGGGTGATAAGATTGCGTTTCTGAGCAAAGACAGTCTGGCGATTAGTTCCTTGTTTCAAATTCTGGTGGGTGAACTCCATGCCGATAGCGGCACCGTAAAATTCGGCCAGACCATTACCACGGCCTACCTCCCGTCCAACAACGAAACGTATTTTCAATCAGACGACAACCTGATGGATTGGCTGCGGCAGTATGCGGAAGAAGAAAACCGGGATGAAGTTTACATCCGCGGCTTTCTCGGCAAGATGTTGTTTTCGGGCGAAGAAGTGTTTAAGAAGTGTACGGTACTTTCCGGTGGCGAGAAAGTGCGCTGCATGATTTCGCGCATGATGCTGGCCGGTGCCAACCTGTTGATTTTAGATGAGCCCACCAATCACCTTGATCTGGAATCCATCACCGCCTTCAACAATGCGTTGAAAGATTTCCCGGGCACGGTGTTGTTCACCTCACACGATCATGAGTTTACCCAAACCGTGGCCAACCGCATCATCGAGCTCACCCCGAACGGCTGCATTGATAAGCTGATGACGTACGATGAGTACATAACCAGTGCACGGGTAGCCGAGCAGCAGGAAGCGTTGTATGCTTAGTCACGTATTGGTTCCAATCCACCTGAAGGGTACACGATAAAATAAAAAAACGTATCTTAATCACGTTGTTGAAAGACTTCTGATGGTACCCCAACTGAAATTCCTGTCCGTGCTGTTGTTGGTATGTGTTGTTGCAGTCCTGCATGCCCAGGAAATGCCTGCCATCAAGCTTTCGGATTTGCGTAATCAACAACCTCTGACAGAGGTATTTACCCTGCTGGAGCAGGAACATGGCCTCAGGTTTTATTTTCGGGATGAATGGCTAACACCTTTCCGTGTTCGAGCCGAACTCAACGGCATGAGTCTGGAAGAAATGCTGCTCGAACTTTTCAAGGACACCGAATTCAGTTTTACCATGTTGAGCGGGCACCAGGTTATTATAATAAAAGACCAGCGTACCGCACTTGCCCGTACATCGGTGTTGCAGACGGCCATGGCCGAGAAAAAAGAAATCAAGTCGGTTAGCGTGGGCAGTTATGAGGAATATATTCCAGGCAACCGGGTAACCCTTACCGGCAAGGTTACCGATATGAAAAACCGCCTTCCGTTAAGCGGTGTGAGCATATTTGTTACGCCCCTAAATCAATCGGCAACCACCACCCCTACCGGGCATTATGGCCTTACCCTACCGGCCGGGGAATATGTGCTTCAATACCGGTACCTGAATTACGAAGAGAAAATTATTAACCTGAAGATTTACCGCAACGGATCGGTAGATGTAGACTTGCAGGAAACACCTTTTTACCTGGATGAAGTGATCATCTCCGGGGAGCGCATTGCCGAGCGTATAGGCGGACAGATCAGTTTGCAGATGCAGGCCCTCAAGCGGGCGCCCACTTTCTTAGGCGAAGCCGACATTGTTAAGCAACTTCAGGTGCAGCCGGGGGTGAGTACAGTGGGCGAAGCCGCCACCGGTTTCAATGTTCGGGGTGGCGGGGCTGATCAGAACCTGGTGTTGCTGGATGGCATTCCTATCTTCAACATCTCCCATGTGCTGGGCTTTTTTACTGCCTTCAATCCCGATGCGGTAAGCGATGTATCCTTTTACCGGGGCAATATTCCCTCCGAGTATGGCGGCCGCGTAGCTTCGGCCCTGAACATTGCGGCACGTGAAGGAAATCGCGAGCGGTGGTCGGGTAAGGGCGGCATCGGGTTTATTTCCAGCAGTGTTACGTTAGATGGTCCGATAAAAAAAGATACCACCTCTCTCCTGCTTTCTCTGCGCGCCTCGTATTCCGACTGGATGTTACGAGCGATTGAATCCAGTTTTCAAAACGTGCGCAACAGCTCGGCCTTTTTTTACGATGGCTTGATTAAGGTTAGCCACCGTACGCAAAAGGGCAAGATAACCTTCAGTACCTATAGTAGTCACGATCAGTTCAGCCTCGGCAACGACACCACCATGGCCTGGCAAAATCAGACAGCCGTGATGCGGTATGACCATACGCACAGCGCCTCGTTATTCGGCAGTTATACATTAGGGGTTGGCCGGTATGGATACCAGGTGAAAGATGACGATCCTGCAAAAGCCTTTGAATTAAAGTATGGCATTACTTACCCAACGTTACGCGCTGATTTTGTGTATGATAGAGGTAATCCGATAATGTTTGGGTTTAATGCTACATGGTACACCTTTCAACCCGGTCGTTTGAAACCCGGGTCGGAAAATTCAACGATCCGGAACCTGACCCTGCCTGCGGAGAAATCCCTGGAAACTGCATTTTACATTCAACGCGGAATTTCGTTAACTCCGAAATGGTACCTTGATGTCGGGTTGCGGTATGCTTTGTATTTCCGATTTGGCCCGGGCATGGTATACCGGTATGCTCCCGATGAACCGCGGGAAGTGCGTAACACAACCGACTCTACCTATTATAAGGGTGGC
>CAZOYJ010000238.1:0-4886 GCA_964583905.1 uncultured Roseivirgaceae bacterium | reverse complement strand
GTATATAATGACCGGGTAGTACCACAACTTTCCTTCAGCACCGTTGGGTATAGCGAGCAGTTTAAAAATAACCTGGGCAAAGGACTGGGTTTTAACTTACAGATTCCAATCTTCAATGGTTTGCAAACACGGTCGGCTGTTCAGCGGGCTGCCATAAGCCGTGAGTTGGCTGATATTTCTTTGTTAGAGAATGAAAACCAGTTACGCCAATCGGTAGAAACTGCCTACAACGATGCGTTCGCGGCATCCAAAACGTATCAGTCAACCAGTAAGCAAGTTGCTGCCCGTGATGAGGCCTTTCGCATGGTTAAACAAAGGTTTGAATTAGGTGCAGCAAATTTTGTTGAATACCAGGTTGCCGAAAATGATCTATTCCAGGCGCAGTCTGATTTACTGCGGGCGAAATACGATTTTCTTTTCAGAAAAAAGGTACTTGATTTTTACCAGGGCCTACCTCTTGAGTTTTAAATTTTCAGATTTTTAAGATACACCTACATGGCAAAGCAAAAGCGTAAATCAAACAAACTCATTTATATTCTCATTGGAGCGGTTGTGGTACTGCTCCTGTTCATTGTGATCGGACGATCGCAAGGGTGGATCGGGAAACCCAAGGAGTTGGAAGTTGACCTGGCAAAAGCCAGCCGTACTACCATTATTGAAAAAGTGAGCGCTTCCGGCACCGTTCAGCCGGTAACAGAAGTAAAACTTGCCCCAGAAGTTTCGGGTGAAATTCGCGAGCTAATGGTGGAAGATGGCGATTCGGTTTCGCGGGGTACACTGCTGGTAAAGATTCGTCCCGATACGTGGTTGTCGCAATTGGAGCGGGCCGAGGCTTCGTTGAACCAGCAACGCGCCAACATGGTTTCCTCTGAGGCAGCGTTGGCAAGAGCCGAAGCTACGTACCTGCGTTCGGAACAGGAGTATGAACGCCAGCAGAAACTTTGGACAGAACGCGTGATTTCGGAAGCCGAGTGGCAGATGGCTCAACAGAATTTTAAAGTAGCTGAAAACGACCTGAAGTCGGCTATACAAAATGTACAGGCCGCTAAATATATTGTGCGTAGCAGTGAAGCCACAGTGAATGAAGCACGTGAGAATGTTCGGTTAACCAGTGTGATGGCTCCGATGAATGGCTTTATTTCAAAGCTCAATGTGAAGAAAGGTGAGCGCGTAGTAGGTACCGCGCAGATGCAGGGTACCGAAATGTTACGCATTGCTGACCTCAGCCTGATGGAAGTGCGGGTAAACGTTAATGAAAATGATATTGTACGCGTTCATGTTGGCGATACGGCATTAATTGATGTGGATGCCTACCTGAATCTGAACAAACAATTTAAAGGTATTGTAACGCACATTGCCAATACCGCACGCGACAAAACCTCAAGCGATGCCATTACCGAGTTTGAAGTCCGGATTTTGATTTTGAATGAGTCGTACCAGGATTTGGTGGCTTCCGGTAAACGTTATCCGTTTCGTCCGGGTATGACTGCAAACGTTGAAATTTTAGCCACGCGCAAAGAGAATGTTATTTCTGTTCCGCTGGCATCCGTTACAACCCGTGTTCCAGATGATGCTAAGAAGAATATGCAGCCTTCTGATAATACCGGTCAGCAACCGGCTGCTGCAAAAAAGCACGATAAGGTTGTGGTGTTTGTCAACGATAACGGGGTGGCAAAAATGGTGGAGGTACAAACCGGCATCAGCGACTACGATAACATTGAAATCCTAACCGGCATCAGCGACAGTACAGAAGTGGTTACCGGGCCGTTCCTGGTGGTTTCCAAGCGATTGAAGGATGGCGATAAGATTCGCCAGGCACAGAAGAAAAATGAAAAGAAGAAGGAAGAAGATTCGGGAGAATAGGTTAGCTGATTACCCGTTTGTTTTAAAGTTTACCGATCGTGGGCTAATCCACGTTTTGTGCGTAAACACCCCGATATAGTATCCCAGTAAATTGCTGTACCGTTTAGCATAAACATAAAGTGAGGGTTTAAACCAAAACAACCATCCGGCCAAGGCGGTTATCAGGGGTATGAACAGTAGGTTATTGAACACAAGGATAAACTGCAGGTAACTTCTTTTAAAACCGTGAAAGTGTTTGTGAAGATATACGTGCTTAGAAATCATCACTTCGGTTTTAGTTAATGCTTTTACGTATGGATTAACCCGTGATGCACCGCCATGATTATGGATGATTTCCACATCGTTTAACAAACCAATTTCCCCACCCGAATTTCTGACCCGTTTACATAGATCGGCATCCTCATAGTACATCCAGAAGTCTTCATCCCAGCCTTTCAAGGAATTAAATTTTTTTCGACTTATTAAAATGAGTGAACCTGACACCCATTCGGGAAATAATGCAGTATAACCTGACGACAACGTTTGAACAGCAAGCGGCTTATGAAGCAACCTGTAAAAAACACGGGTAAAGCTTGTTAGCGTGGCAAGCCTCGGAAAGTAACCATAAGGCTTTGTATCCTCCCCCTGATCATTTACCTGCCGGCAGGAAAGAATCGTAAATTCCGGATGTTCTTCTGCGATTTTTAACAAATGCACCAAGGCATTTAGTTGAATTTGTGTATCCGGATTCAGGAATAGTATAAACTTGCCTGAAGTTTGCCGGGCTCCGGTATTGCAGCCGTTGGCAAATCCATGATTACCGGTGTTCTCAACGAATGTAAATTCAGGAAATTCTTCAATAAAGGTTAACAGTTGGCCGTCATCAGACTGGTTATCCACAATGATCACTTCCCATTGGAAAGAGGCCTGCTTCAGAAACCGCAAAGACTCAAGGCATGGACGAAGCTGCTTCCATCCCCGATAGTTGACCAGTACAATTGAGAGCGTCACGATGTGTTTAGTCTTTGGATGCCCGTAAAACTGCCTTTCGAAGATAAGGAGGTTTTACAATGTTTTGCCTGCCATAATAATAGAGCATATAGCCATCTGAGAATTTAGTGGAGAATCCATTTTCTTTTAAAATGGATTCCAATAAGACTGCATCCTCCTGTTGGTGGTATGTGCATATGGCTATTTTTAAATTCTTTTGATGATGCATCAGTTTCGTGGCTCCGCGAATAAGGCTTTCTTCAGCTCCTTCTACATCTGCTTTGATGAAAGTAACATCATAATTGTGCTCGTTAAAGAAGTCATCAAGAGTGGTGGATTTTGCATTGGTTCTATCCGATACAAATTTTTCTATGATAGTAATCTTTTCCTTCCAGGGTTCAAAAGTTGCTTTAAGTGCCTTTATCCAATTTTTTTCAGGTTCGAACAAGAAAATATGCCGCGCCTTCGATACTACACTAAGCGAGAAATTCCCCTCGGCTGCACCAACATCTGCGATCACATCATTTTCTGAAACATTAAAATCTTTGGTTAAGTACCGGTGTGGAGAAAGTTGATCTTGCTCAAGCCGAAGGCTGTTAAAATAACGTTGTGCTTTTGCTTTTTGAGATCCATTCTGATAATATAAGTTACCTCCTTCCCAGGGTGTATACAGGAGTTTATGGCTTGAATCAAAGTAAATGGGTATATCAGTGGGATTGTATTTGTTGGCAAATTCATACGGGAATACACTAAGCCCGTAATGTTTAAGGAAGTGCAACACTTCCTTGTGGTCTTCCTTTATTTCCTGTAATGGCATACTGGAAAGGTAGGCGATGACACTATCTTTAAACCGCAGTAGTCGTTTTCGTCTGCTTACCGTGAGTCGTTCAAAAAGGGAAACTTTCATCTGATCCGTATATTTCAAAGGTATTAATTTCCAATAGCACTAACAGGCTTCATTTGGCTGGTTTTAACAAAGTATTGTTCCAATACTAATAATGATAATATTTCCTCCCTTCTCTTCATTCGAAATTGGTTTATATAGTCATGTGCTTGTTCGATTATTTTCAGAGCTTCTGCTGTATGACTGATATAATAATTGATTTTCTCTTCAAGATCTGAATAATCGTCTTTTATTTCAATGTAGTGATAATCGGGTTTAAGGGTGCCCTCCATAAACCAGGTTTCGTATTTGGGTCTTGGCATAACCGCAATGGAATTGGAGGACATTACCCATTTCAGGTTTGATGCCACATCGTTACCCTCCAGGCTCAAAATAAATTTATACTCCAGGTGTTGATCAATTGTCAGCTTTCCACGCATCCATTCATCAGGGCCACCGCCTTTATTTATCTTTCCAAGATCACAAACGGGGTTGTTAAAGTACATTTCCATGAATTTTATGCGGTGCTTGCGGTTTTGTGTTTTATCTCTTGTTACACCTCGCCAAATCAACATATTTTTCTTTTCAGTAAAGGGTTTGTCATATTTCACGAACATGAAATGCCGTGCTTTTTCCAGTTTTAGAATGACTGAATTAGTGTTATTACCTTGTATTGGACGACTTTTTGTAATGGTGGGCTCATCGGGTATATGGGTAATGTCACCGAATAGAAAGCTCGCTTTTAACTGGTTCGGGAAAAACCGGGTAAATTCAACTGTGTCAAAATAATAAACACGTTTACGCCTTGGTAATTTTAATTCGCCTAGCCAAATAGCGCCTTTGCCCAGTACACTATTATTTGTGAGTTTATTATAGTAGTTTACTCTGTAGGTCAAATATGCAAGATCGTAATCACTGAGCGACTTTAATTTATTATTCAACCTGAGCCTGCAAAATAGTTTTGGATAGATTTCTCTCCAGACACAGCCCAGGTAGTAGAATACCTTAATATTTTTATGTGGAAGAAAGAGCTTTTTGAAGATGTACATGCCCAAAACTACAATTTCAAAAGTAGTTAAAAAATAAAATTTATGATGCTAAATTCCGACCAATAATAAATCAGGCGACCCCTCCTGTACCTGATTTATTCTGTAGAGTAAATAGTTAAGAT
>CAZOYJ010000237.1:0-4902 GCA_964583905.1 uncultured Roseivirgaceae bacterium | reverse complement strand
TACGCCAGGAGCGCAAAGCCCGCCTCAAGCCCGCCTCGTAAACCTCACTTTCCCGGAGGTACTGGCCCGTGGTCCGCACCCCGGCTCCTGCCGGGGTGCACTCAGGGTGAGGTGTACCGGGAAGATAACCCGTACATAAGCCGTATGTAACCTGTACTTAACCCGTACCTAACCCGACTCTATATGAGTACGGATTATCCCCGGATTACCAGGGGACTAAAGTCGGACAAATGCGGAAATAAGTTGCCTTATTTACCAAATCCGGACTTCCGGTTTTGCGGTCGTGGTGATTTACGTTTAGGTTACGCTCCTATGGGAAAACTCCTTGATCCACTACGCTTTACGGGCCCTGTTGGAAACCTGTCGGTCTACCGGTTACGCAGCACCGGCCAGCTTATTGTGCGCACCCGCGGGGGTGCTTCGCGCCACACCATCCGCACTGCTCCGGCTTTCGAGCAGGTGAGGCGGAACAATGCCGAGTTCAGTGGGCGGTCTATCGCCAGCAAGTGGTTTCTCAGGGCCTTGTACCCGCTTCCCGCTACCGGCAACTTGCCCGGGGTGGCGGGCCTGCTCAACCGGATGTTCAAACCCATCCAGGAACTTGACACGCACCGGACGTGGGGCCAGCGCCACATCCGGCTGTCGGAAAACCGGTCGTTGTTGGAAGGCTTCTCCCTGAACCACACCCACCCTGTCGAATCAGTACTGCGTTCCAATCTTACGTTCACCCTTGAGCGGGCCGGGGCGGCTGCACGTGTGCATTTGCCTATGCTGGTTACGGGCATCAATTTCTTTCCTGCACCCCATGCCTATGTGAGTGTGCTGGTCACACTGGGCATCATGCCCGACCTGGTTTTTCAGCCACAAGGCTACCGGCCAACGTCCCCGGCCTACGATCGGATGATGCCGGTGCTGGCGGCCACACCGTGGTGGCCCGTAGCCCGGGAGCTGGCGGCAACTACACTTGAGGTGGAGCTTGACATGGTGGCACCCGATGAAGCGTATAGCCTGGTGCTCGGCTTCGGCATCCGGTATGGAGCATGGCATCCCAATGGCATCCGGGAGATCAGGAAGGCCGGGCATGCCAAAGTGCTGGCGCTGGGATGAGGCCAAACCAGGATAAAAAGTGTCTGATTTTAAAAGTACGCCTTTAATAGGTAATATTAATTGCGTACCACTTGACGTGGTGGGAAACATGAAAATCAAAACCTTGTTGCAACGAAATATTTTCGGGATTACTATGATGTATTTGTTCTTTTAAAAAAAAATTCCATCAGCTGAGTCCGAAGTACCAGATTGGAACAAAAGAAAATTGGAGAATAGTTAAATACAATAATTAAATAAATAGTCTTCCCCAGCAGCAACACACAACCTGTCCTGACCCTGGCGTCAGGATTGTCAGGCCCCGCCTTCGCTGCGCTACGGTCGGGCAGGCGCGCATCCCTGCCTTCATTGCATTACGGCAGGCAAGCCTCCCATCCCGATAGCTATCGGGACCAAAGCCCGCCAAAGAGTTTTTAAACCCTAACTGGGCGTCAGGGTGTCGCTACCCAGCCCGGTGGTGGATGAGGGAGAAAGGAATACTAAAACCCTCCCGATAACAATCGGGACTAAAAAAACTTTTATTGAAGATTGGTGTAGGCCCGGATACCTAAGCTATATTAACATAACCTGCCTTTGCCGGCAGGCAGGCGCATAAACATTATATAACTCATGCTTTATTAACTGGCTGACCCGCAGGTCTTTCATTTCGTCAATCGTTTTTTTTCCGCCATAAGGTATTCCCCTGATAGCCAATTTTCCCCAAGCATTACGCCATCAATTGATTTCAATGCTTTGATATCCTCTAGTGGATTTGAACTCAACAAAACAAGGTCTGAAACATTTCCTTCCTCTATTGTTCCCGATGATTGCTCCTGGCTGAAGAACCGGGCAACATTAACCGTTCCTGTTTGCAGGGCTTCATAGGGAGTTAGTCCGGATTCTACCAGGTATTGCAGTTCATGATGTAGGGAAAAACCGGGAACATTAAAAATCTGAGGCGCATCCGATCCCATCAACAAGGTCACACCACCCCGGTGACACGCATAAATCAATTTCCTTCTGAATTCGAGAACACGTTTTACATCCACTTCATGGTACATTGGATCATCCACAATGGAATTCTTATCACCCACCCATCCATTTAGTGTTTCTGCATCCACATAAATCATTTCAGGCTCTTTGCGCAATTCCTCACCTCTTTTAGCGGATAGCATGCGTTCAAACAAACTTTGAGTCGGCACAACGGCAATGCTATGTTCACGTAAACCTCTTATAAGTTTTGGGATCAGTAAAGTATCTGCCTTCCTCACAGCATCTGTCCAGTAGAATCCCACTTCTTCCTCCGTAATGTCTTCTCTTACAAGTCCTTCAATAAAGCCTTCGAGGTGTTCAATCGAGGAATATTTAGCATCAATGGCCCTCCAGATGCCCACATCCCAGGTGACGTGACCTGCGAAAGAAATATTTACTTCATTTGCTGTTTTAACGATCGCATTAAAATCGTCTAGTGTAAGATCGGTAAGCTTTAAAAAATCGTAACCACTTTTCTTCTGTTCCCTTACAATCTTCTCCGGTCCTCCCCCGATTCTGAGATTATAACCATTCAGCGCGGGTCCGGCCGTATAAAACCGAGGGCCTACAATTTCTCCTTGTTGAATTTTTTCCCGGAGCACCAGATGCGTTGGATGCCCCTGCATACCCCGAACCGTTGTTACTCCATTAATGACAAAAAGCGAGAGTACATCTTCCATGGGTTGAAGATCCTCTCCATGCGGAATGTGTGCATGCATCTCGGCTAATCCGGGAAGCAGATATTTGTTTCTGCAATCAATCACGATCGCGCTTTTATCATATTTCACTTCACCGTGCTTACCAAGAGATGCTATCTTTCCATTCTTGATGACGACATCTTGACCGTACAGAACAGTTTCCGTGTTCATCGGTATAATATTGACTGATTGAAAAACTATCTCGACATCCTTATTGCTTACAGGCATAAGGCTTTGTGCTTCAGAACTAAAAGAAATAGTGAAGCTGATAATTAGCAATGCGTTTTTCATTGGGAGATACCGGTTCGCCTGAAGAACAGACTATTCATCACGCACCAAGTTCACGGGATTAATCAAGGCAGATCGAAGCACATGATACCCCACCGTTAGCATGGTAATAGCGATAGCTAAGATACCCGAAAGAGCAAATGTCATCCACTCCTCACTTAAATTAATTCGATATGCAAAACTTTGCAGCCAGCCATTTGCAAAGTACCATGCTATTGGAAACGCCAGTATCATTCCAACCCGTGAACAAATTGCAGACCAAACAAGAATCGGGTTTGCAGTCTCAGAAAATAGTTTATGGAAGTTTAATTAACGTGATGAGTGGCAAATTATCAACTTCTTTTGTCGATCAGTTATTAAAATTCATTTGTGTGCAGAATGCAATTAAAATCACAAACATGTTCATAAATGGATTGTTTTGGTCGAACTCGGACAGTAAAAGTTATAAGTTGACTTGCCATAACATAATTAACAGGTTATATATCACAACAGCAATAATCTCAATCTCTTGGTCTATTTACGTCATCGTAAGAGTTCGTCAAGATTACTTAATAAAGGATTAAAGGTGAGACTCCTTTGTTTGAAGGCGACAAGGATTTCGCTGAGGCATCTCCCCAACAATAATGGGCAAATTCAATCACGATAGAATAAATAGCCTGCAAAGCCAGATAACTGTCCGGAATTGAGCGGTATTTATCAATTCCGGTCAGTACGATCATCCGGACCCTACCACTAGTCCCTGACCATAGCCATTTGTAAACGAAAGTGCCTCCTAACACATGTTTGGCAACATTGTTGGCATGGGGCAACAACGATGAAAACAATATGAAAGCAATCAGTGCGATTATTGGCGCAAGCAGTCTAATCATTAGTGTTGTTACGGTCAAAGCTGCTCACGATAATCCTACTCCGTATTTACTGGAAGGGACCAAAATCTCAGAAAGCATACTGATTGATGGCCAGCTTTCCGAAGCAGCCTGGATAGAAGCCAAGCCCACTTCTGAGTTCTGGATAAAATTTCCGGAGGATAAGAACAAGGCGAGAAAGAAAACTGAGGTTAAAATCTTGTATGATGAGGACTTTCTCTATGTCAGTGCAGTATGTTATGACAGCGGACAGTATATCATTCAGACCTTAAAGCGCGACCGGCCCTTTATTGAAGCGGATGCTTTTGCCCTGATCATTGATCCGTTCAATGAAAAAACCATGGCCTACTACTTTGCAGTAACACCTTATAATACTCAAACCGAAGATATTATTTACAATACGTTTGGTGACCCGAATTTCAGTTGGGATAACAAGTGGTTTTCTGCCACCAAAGTATATGATCGGTATTGGGTTGCAGAAATAGCTATTCCCTTTAAGATCCTGAAATATACGGCCGATAAAAACGACTGGGGAATCAATTTTTTCAGGAATGATCGCAAATCAAATGAGCTGCATTCCTGGACAAACATTCCGGTACAATTCAATCCGTGGGATGTCGGGTATACAGGTGTAGTGCATTTTGAAGATTCACTGCCCAGGCCCGGAAAAAACATCTTCATCAATCCATATGCACGCTCCGGCATTTCCGCCAACCAATTGGCAGGAACTGGTAATGATTACGATTTGCAGGCAGGTGTGGATGTAAAAAGTACAGTACTGAACTCCATGAGCCTTGATGTCACCATCAATCCTGATTTCTCGCAGGTTGATGTTGACCGGCAGGTTACGAACCTCACGCGCTTCAATCTTTTCTTTCCTGAGCGAAGAGGCTTCTTCATCGAAAACAATGATCTGTTTTCCGGATACATGGGCG
>CAZOYJ010000236.1:0-4926 GCA_964583905.1 uncultured Roseivirgaceae bacterium | reverse complement strand
CATTTTGTTAGCCTTTTGGAATTTCGGGAGTTCCACACTTATCTACACTTCCCAAAAACCTTATTATCTTAGTAACCAATAGAAGAAAATTTTATCGACCTTATTACCTTATACTACCGATGAAAATAGAATACAATAATCTCTACACTCATTTTATTCTTATCACAAGCAAACGCCTACCCATTATTGAGGAAAGTAATCGGGTAAGAATTGAAAAGTATATGACGGGCATCGTGAACAATAATGAATCCAAGCTGTATGCCATCTACGCAAATCCCGAACACGTTCACTTTCTTGTATCACGTTCCCCAAAATTATCCGAAGAGATGCTGGCTTCCACCGTGGCAGATAGTACGGATCGATTTATAAATGAACAAAAACTTTGTAAAGGAAAATTTGCGTGGCAACAATCCGCTTCGGCATTTTCGGTGTCAAAATCTGATGTGGACAAAGTTTGTAAGTACATATTAAATCAACCCGAACACCATAGAAAGATAAGTTTTGCCCAGGAATATGACTCTTTTATAAAATTTTACCAGAAAAGTCTGCGCTGGGGTTTATAAGCTAATAAGGTTGTTGGGGTATTGCATTTTGGTTACTAAGGTAATAAGGTCTTTACCTGATTCATGTTTAATAGCCTCATTTTTAATCTAATCTAATGCGCCCTTACGGCCGATGAGAATCATGAAATGCTGTTTTTCTGTATTGTTAAAAAAAATAGAAATTCAATTAGGCAGGTGCTTTAGAATTTGGTCGCCCGCTTAACTGCAATTCTCTAACAACTTATTACCTTAGTAACCAAGAAGAGATAATTATACCAACCTTATTACCTTATTCTACCGATGAACTGGAATACAACAATCACCACCCGCATTTCAGGTTTTTTATTGCCGGGTATACACCACCTTGCCACCCACGATGGTCAGGCTTACTTCAGTACTCAGTATTTCCGATTCATCCACCGTCATAATATCTTTTGTGAAGACGACAAAGTCGGCAAGTTTGCCACGCTCAATGGAACCCTTACTGTTTTCTTCAAACGCTCCGTAGGCGGCATCCAACGTATACGAACGCAGCGCCTGGATGCGGGTCATTTTCTCTTCCGGCTCATACCCTCCCTCCGGTTCACCCGTTAAGGTTTTACGGGTAACCGATGCATAAAAACTTGGAATTGGATTTAACGGTTCAACCGGTGCATCGGTGCCGTTAACAATTTTTGTACCCGAATTCAACAACGATTGCCACATGTAGGCGCCTTCCTTAATGCGCTTCTCCCCTAACCGTTCAATGGCCCAGGGCCTGTCGCTCGACATGTGGATGGCCTGCATGGCGGGGATAACGCCCAACTCGGCAAAACGCGGGATGTCATCGGGGTGCAGGTGTTGAGCATGCTCAATGCGGAAGCGGTGATCCATCACCACCACCGGAGGCAACTCACGCAACGCTATTTCATACCGGTCCAGTATTTCACGGTTTGCCCGATCGCCAATGGCATGCGAACAAACCTGGAAGCCCGCATTCAAGGCCGCTTGCGCTGTAGCCAGTACGGTATCCATGGAAAGCGTAGCCATACCGGAAAAATCGGGGCGGTCGGAATACGGTTCCAACAACCAGGCTCCGCGTGAGCCCAGGGCGCCATCGCAATTCAACTTCACCGAGCGAATGGTGAGCAGGTTATCCGGGTCAACTTCAGGGCCCTTACTAAACCATTCCTGTACCAACTCCCGATCCCAGCCCGTCAACATGATGTATAAGCGCACGCCCAGTTTTCCGGAAGCTTTAAATTTCCGGAACAATGCCAGGTTCTCGCGTGAAGTACCGGCATCGTGAAAACTGGTAATACCGTTACGCCAACAGGCCTGGATGGCCAACTCAAGCGCTTGCTGATCGCGCTCATCATCATCGGAGGGAATAAACCGGGAGATGAGTCCCATAGCACGTTCATTAAAGATCCCGGTAGGGTTGCCCAAGTCATCGCGAATGATTTCACCACCCTCTTCGGAAGATTCCATCAGCATTTCTTTGGAGAGCTGATTCACACCGGCAACTTCCATGGCTTTTGCATTGGCTAATGCAGCGTGTCCGCTGGCGTGCCGCAGGAAAACCGGGTTATCGGGAGAAATTTCGCTGAGCAGATGATGGGTTTGAAATCCTTTTACCAATCCTTCCGGCTTTGTAGTCCATTTATCCTGGTGCCAGCCTCTGCCTAAAATCCACTGGCCGGGTTGTGCCTTGTCAACCGCTTCTTTTACTTTCGCCACCAGTTCATCGTAACTCTTTACATACATCAGGTCGAGGTTGAGTTCGTTGTAGCCGACACCCATAAAATGCCCGTGCCCTTCGATAAAGCCCGGGGTCATAACCTTGCCTTCGAGGTCAATGATCTGTGTGTTTTCATGGGCGTACTTTCTGGCTTCTTCCTCGCTGCCGGCAAAAACAATCTTGTCGCCCCGTACGGCTACCGCCTCCACTACCGGATCATCCTCATTCATTGTATAAATTTTACCGCCAAGAATAAGCAGGTCTGCCGGCTCGCGCGTGGTGCACGATCCGATCAGCACCAGCATAAAAACAGCGTTCAGTAGTCTGAGTATGCGCATACAGTTTAATTTGCAGCCTAATGTTAAGTATATTTTACTTGAAAATTAAGTGCGCTTATCTTTGTGCTTCCGTTAACCTGACCAACGGCTGAATCCTCCATGCGCGACCGACTTAAAATCCTGTTTTTTTTACTGCTGTTCTGGATGACTTTTTTCGGGTTAGCCCGGATGGTGTTTATGGGGTACAATTATTCGTACTCAGTTGATTTGCTGTTCAGCGAGGTGCTGACATCACTGGCCTATGGCATGAAGATGGACCTCAGCATGACGGGTTATCTGATCGTACTTTCCGGACTTATCCTCACGGTAACGGTGTTTACCGTAAACCGGTGGGTGCTGATCAGCCTGCATGTTGTGCACCTGGTATTTATCGTATTATTCTGCCTTGTTATTATCGTTGACCTGGAACTTTATCGCCATTGGGGTTTCCGGATGAACATCACGCCTTTTTTTTACATGGGCTCCGAAGCTGCAGGCACCACGGGTTGGTGGACAGGAATTAAACTGCTGTTGGTGGGGGTCGTGTTCATTGGGTTGTTCACTACGCTCTATCGAAAACTGATTATCCCTGCGGTTGGCCGGTTAAAACCCGTTAACTATACACATGCCCTGGTCATCCTTATAGCTTCAGGGCTGATGTTTTTTCCCATCCGCGGAAGCTTGGGTACATCCACGATGAATGTGGGTAAAGTGTACTACCACAAGACAAAAATGTTTGCCAATCATGCCGGCATCAACGTGGTCTGGAATTTTCTTTACAGTTTACAAAACGACAACGCCATAAAATACCCGGAAGATTTTTACGATCGGATTCTTACGGAAGCGAAATTCAAAACCTTATACCCGGAGCAGGACACCACTTTTCAGGTATTGAAATCCACAAACCCCAACATTTTGTTGATCATCCTGGAAAGTTTTACAGCCGATGTTATTGAGCCCCTGGGTGGGATGCCCGGTGTAGCGCCCAACCTCAATGCACTCTGCCGCGAAGGAATTTTATTCGACCAGTTTTACGCGAATGGCGATCGCACCGACAAAGGGTTGGTGAGCCTGCTGGCTTCCTTTCCGGCACAACCGAAAGGATCGATCATCAAGTATCCGCAAAAGACACAAAGACTCACCTACCTGAGCGTGAAGTTGGAAGCGTTGGGCTATCGTACTTCTTTTGTGTATGGTGGCGATGCCGATTTTGCCAACTACCGCTCCTTCCTCACCACCGGACGCTTTGAACACATCACTTCCGATGAGCATTTTGACAGCGACCTGAATTCCTCCAAGTGGGGCGTTCACGATGAGTATGTATTTCATCAAACCCTCGATGAACTGGATACCACATCCGGTAAATTTTTTAAAACCGTACTTACCCTGAGCAGCCATGAACCGTATGCGGTGCCCATGGAAAAAGTGTTTACCGAACCGGGGGATGAAGCGCTGTTCCTGAATTCCTGCTACTATACCGACAAGGTTTTGGGAGAATTCATTTCAGCCGCGAAAACCAAATCGTGGTGGGAGAATACACTTATTATTATTACAGCCGATCACGGTCATCGCCACCCGGGAAACAAACGTTACGAAACAAAAGAAAAATTCAGGATCCCGATGTTGTGGATTGGCGGGGCCATTAAAAAAGATACCGTTATTCATACGCTGGGAAGTCAGACCGATCTGGCCAACACCTTGTTGGCACAATTGGATAAACCTTCGGCCGATTTTACCTTCAGCAAAAATCTGCTCGGCTCGCCTGTACAGAATTTTGCTTTCTATGTTTTTAACGATGGGTATGGTTACCTGGATCCGGCAACGTATTTTATTTACGACAATCCGGGCCGGCAATACATCCGGAAAGAGGGCGAAACAGATGAAGCCAAGTTCGACCTCGCCAAGGCTTACCTCCAGAAATTATTTTTCGAATACAACGCTAAAAAATAAGCAATGAAATTAACCCGGTTGATGTTTTTCTTCCTGGCGCTTTCAACAGCAGCACATGCCCAGGAGTTTGGCTTATCGTTTTCGTACTTCATCCCGAAAAACGGATACTTTTCAACACCCATTAGTCCGTTTTCTATTCGCGGGGTAGGCATTAACCTCACGGATTTTCTTGCCCTGCAAACCGGGGCATCGTTATACCGCATGTCGGGTTTGAATATGAAAGGTTTGCCGTTTGAAACCAAAGATCCGCTGGTGGGCCCCAACTTCACAATTTTCGTTCCGGCTGAACTGGTCATTCAGTTAAAAAGCAAGAACCTGCAGTTCGACATTAAAGGCGGTGGATTTTTCTTTCATGGTTTCGGTCAGAAAATCCTGTACGGAAATATGGATCGCGCCC
>CAZOYJ010000235.1:0-4933 GCA_964583905.1 uncultured Roseivirgaceae bacterium | reverse complement strand
CTGATGCGCTTCACCCCGGGTTTGCCGAAGTATTCATTAATCAAATCGGTGGTTACAAAAACAATGGGCCAGATAATTACCCCGGCTGTAAGGTTGAAGTCCATGATAAACCCCATAATGTTCAGGTGTGCGGGTTCCATGCCTACGGTGCCTTCAGCCGAAAATATTTTTGTGCCGATCATCTCTGCCAACAACGCATTGGTGAGGAAGATGCCGCACAATACAACGAAGAGGCGGTTCTTTTTTTGGTCGAGGGTAAGGTTACTCATTCCTGAATTACAAAAGTTTCTCCTTCAATGGCAAGTTCGGTGTTCGTAAAATTAGCCTGGGCTTCGCCCAGCAACTCGGTTAGTTCCTTATACCGTGCCGAGAAATGCCCGATAAGCAGTTTGCCAACCGCTGCCTTGCGGGCGAGTTGCGCGGCTTGTGCTCCGGTGGTGTGCAGGGTTTCGAGGGCTTTGTCTTTTTCCGCTTCCATGAAAGTAGCTTCATGATAGAGCACATCAATGTTTTCTAGTTGGTCGGTCAGCCCCTCATCATACACCGTATCGGAGCAATAGGCATAGCTGCGCGATCGTTTGGGCGGTAAGGTAAGATCTGAATTTTTGTAGATGATCTTTCCTTCATCGTCTGTAACATCGGCACCGGCTTTCAGACCGATGAGTTTTGTCGGGGCGAGTCCATCCGGAAGTTTGTCTTTGTTGATCCGCCTTGGTTTTTGCTTTTCGCGGAACAGAAAACCCGAGCAATCGAGTTTGTGCACGAGCGGGATGGTTTCAACGGTAAAGTGTTTGGTTTCTAATATAATTTCGCGCTGGCCCTGGGTAAGCCGATGGAAGATCAGCTTAAAGCGCAAAGCCGAGCGTGAATGCTTGAGTTGGGCAAGGATAATTTCATCCAACCCTCTATGGCTGTAGAGGTGCAGGTCAGCTTCACGGTGGTTGAGGTGCATGGTAAAGAGCAGGCCCATCAAGCCCAGGTAGTGGTCGCCATGCAGGTGGGAGATGAAGACGTGACGGATGCGGTGCCAGTTGGCTTCAAATTTCATGAGTTGCATCTGGGCGCCTTCACCACAATCAACCAGCATAACGTGATTCTGGATTTCGACCAACTGCGCAGAGGGATACCGCCCGAAAGCCGGCACGGCTCCGCTTGATCCAAGTATGGTAATCCGGAAACTCACAGGTGTTGAATCTAAAATAAAAAACCAAAACCCGGGTGAGTTTTGGTTATCAGGTTTATCACATACGTTAATTAGTTGTCGCTTCTCAGGTCTTTCTCAATCTCGTGCATAAACACCGCATCGATACCCTCTTCCACTTTGGGGAGAATGTTGAGCACGCAGTCGAGTTGGGAAATTTTAATGAGTTTCAGGGTGTGTTCGGAGAGGGAGGTAAGCACAAAGATGCCTCCGTCTTCCTGCGCAATGCGGTTGCCCACCAATAAGGCGCTTAGTCCTGATGAATCGGTATATTTTACTTCCGAAAGGTCGAGAATAATATTTCTCACCCCTTCTGCATGCAAGGTAATCAGTTCTGACTTCAGGCCGGGAGCAACGCTTGAATCGAGTTTATCTTCATGCAGACGCAGCAGGCTGTATTTTTCTTGTTTATCGATGGTATACTTCATAATCCTTCCAATTGACGTAATTTTAAGACTTAATTTTTCGGTTCAAAATTAATGGAATTTAGCGACTTAAGGATATTTCGTTCGATTCTTTCGAGAATATTACTGCCGGTTAGCGGTTCCAGCGTGTTGCCGGTTACCTGGTGGTAAAGTTCTTTGTACCGGTCGGCTATCGAGGTAACCAGGGCATCGGTCATTTCCGGAACCACCTGGCCTTCTTTTCCCTGGAAGCCGTTTTCAATCAGCCACTGCCGCACAAATTCTTTGGAGAGTTGCTTTTGTGGTTCACCTTTTTGCTGCCGCTGTTCATACCCTTCGGCATAGAAGTACCGCGATGAATCAGGGGTATGCACTTCATCAATCAGGAAAATCTTTCCCTCATATTTTCCAAACTCGTATTTGGTATCGACCAGGATGAGTTTTCGCTGTGCGGCCAGCGCACTTCCCTTGGCAAAAAGGGTGTGGGTGTATTCTTCCAGTTGGGTATAATCGCTTTCGCTGACAATGCCTTTGCTCAGAATTTCTTCTTTTGAAATATCTTCATCGTGGCCTTCATGGGCCTTGGTGGTAGGGGTGATGATGGGGTGGGGAAGTTTATCGTTTTCTTTCAGTCCTTCGGGAAGCGGCACACCGCAGAGCATTCGCTTGCCGGCTTTGTATTCGCGCCAGGCATGCCCGGCCAGGTAGCCGCGGATAACCATCTCCACCGGAAAGGGCTCGCAGGTAATGCCGATGGTTACGTTGGGGTCGGGGGTTTCCAACACCCAGTTGGGTACAAGGTCTTTGGTGGCTTCCAGGTTTTGCGCAGCAACCTGGTTCAGTACCCTTCCCTTGTCGGGGATGGCGCGTGGCAAAACCACATCGAAGGCTGAAATCCGGTCGGTGGCTACCATAGCCATGATGTTTCCGAAGTAATACACATCGCGTACTTTACCGCGATAAAAACCGGTCTGACCGGGAAAGTTGAAGTGGGTTTCCTTTATGGCTTCCATGGAAATATTAACTGTGCAAAGTACTATTTATCCGGAAATTATTTTTGGGGATTGAGGTGGTTAAAGAAATCAACGACTACGCCAAAAGATCGCACAATAGCATTGTTACTTTTCTGCCGTCAGAATACCCGCCTTAAAGAGGAGCGTGGATACCAGGTTGCCGTTCTCATCGAATGTTTTCCATTCCTTGTGTTTTTTGTCGGCTACGTATTCGCCTTGTTCTTTCACGTTGCCGTTGGGGTGGTAGGCTGTAAACAGACCGTGTTTGCGCTGCGAGCGGCATTCACCTTCCGATTGCAGCGAACCATTTTCATAATATGTCTTAAACGGACCGTTCAGTAAATTGAACTTGTAGGTTTCCGCTACCGAAACCTTTCCGTTGGCGAAGTATTCGTACCGCATACCCGAAAGTTTTCCGGCCTCCCAGGTCTCTTTTGTTTTTTCAGTTTTACCATCCTCGTAGTACGTTATCCAGGTTCCGTGGGGAAGGTCATCGCGGTAGCGCTTAACCGAAACTTTCTTTTCGGTATCGCTGAATTCCTCAACAATCCAATCTTTACCGGTAAGCGAGATGGATTCCTTTAGTTTCAATTTTCCATTCGGGTGATAAACTAATCCGGTACCCGTTTTTCTGCCTTCGTTAAAATTAAATTTATGTTTTACCGTTCCGTCAGGATAGTACGCGGTATTGTCGCCATGCAACTTGCCGTACATGAAGGCGCCTTCCAGGATGAGATGCCCTTCGGGGTCGTAGTTTTTGTACTGCCCGTTTTTAGCGCCCTCTTCCATGGTGGATACAGTTTCCAATTGGCCGTTGGTATAGTAGGCTTTCATGAATCCTGTCATGATGCCGTTTTTGTAGTTGGCTTCCGAGGACACAATTCCATTTTCATAGAACAAGCGGGTGATGCCGTTTGGCTTTCCGTTTACATAGTGGATTTCACTTTTCAGACTTCCATGATTATAATATTCGCGCACCACACCTTCGGGTTTTCCTTTTTTGAAAACGGTTTCGCTTTTCATGATGCCATTATCGTAAAACGATTGCACGCTGTCTACGAGTAAGTCGTTTTGATAATAGGCTTTCTGGATTTTCTTCCCCGATTCGTCAAACACTTCCACCGGACCGTGGCGCATGCCGTTTACGTATACCATTCTGCGTGACGGTTGACCGGTTTCATGGTATTCAACAAACTGCCCGGATTTTTTACCATTGTTAAAATTTCCTTCTACCGCAAGGGTTCCATCAGGATAGAATTTCTGGTACTTCCCGATTAACTTTTCCTGGTCTTCACGTGCTACAACGTACACTTCCTGCACCTGTTTTCGCGCAGGGTCGTAATACGTGCGCACTTCACGCTGACCAAAAACCGTTGTGGAAAGGAAAATGAAAACAAATAACAATCGGCACATAAGCGAAAAATACGAAGGGTTGCGGGTATAACGCAATAGGATGGTGATTGTTGTTGATGGATTGCCAATTTCAAATTCCAGATTCCAGATTGGGTTAATCTGAAATTTGGAATCTGGAATCTGAAAAATTATAAATTCTCAATAACCATGGCTGAAGCCCCACCTCCGCCATTGCAGATGCCGGCTGTACCAATTGTTTGGTTGTTTTGTTTCAGAACGTTGATGAGCGTGGTGATGATGCGTGCACCGGACGCACCCAACGGGTGACCTAACGCTACGGCCCCGCCATTTACATTTACTTTTTCCGGGTCAAGACCCAGCTTCATGTTGTTGGCAATAGCCACGGCTGAAAAGGCTTCATTGATTTCGTAATAGCTAACATCCTTTGCCGATACGCCTGCGTGGTGCAACGCTTTGGGAATAGCCAAGGATGGGGTGGTGGTAAACCACATCGGATCTTGTGCGGCATCGCCAAAGCCAAGAATTTTTGCTATAGGCTTTACGCCCAGTTCTTCCGCTTTTTCCTTGCTCATCAGGATCAGCACGGAAGCGCCATCGTTAATGGTTGACGCATTGGCTGCGGTTACGGTACCATCTTTGGTAAAGACCGGCCGCAATTCCGGAATTTTATCGAAGTGCACATTTTTGTATTCTTCATCTTCGCTGAACAGCGTAACATTGCCTTTACGATCGGTGATTTCTACCGGCACCACTTCATCCTTAAATTTCCCGGCCGCCCAGGCTGCTGCCGAGCGTTTGTACGATTGGATGGCATAGTTGTCCTGGGCTTCGCGCGAGATGGTCATTTCTTTCGCGGTGTTGTCGGCACACACCCCCATGGCGCACTGGTTGTACACATCGGTCAGGCCATCGTAGGTCAGGCCGTCTACCACTTCACCATT
>CAZOYJ010000234.1:0-4995 GCA_964583905.1 uncultured Roseivirgaceae bacterium | reverse complement strand
GTGGGGGAACTAGGATTCGAACCTAGGAAGTCATAAGACAACAGATTTACAGTCTGTCCCAGTTGGCCGCTTTGGTATTCCCCCGATTAGGTCGGGAATAGGGTTTCTACCGCACCAATCCCGATTAAATATTTCCAAGAACAACATTTGAAATCGCATTCAGACACACTCAAAAACTGCGTTTTCAAAAAATAGGAGTGCAAAATTATACGGTTTTTTGGTATAGTCAAACATTTTCAAAATCCCGCGAAAATTAGTCAAAGGCTATTTTCGGGTGGTTCTACAGAATGATGATGTCGCGAATGACCTGTTGGCCGAATTCTTTCTGAAATACTTCCAGCACCTTGGATTTATGAAGTAGGAAATCATTTTTCATGGCCGCTGTCTTAAATTCCACATACAGCACCTTATTTTTAATATAAACTTTTCGGGTTCGTCTGGCAATGGGGCCTCCAACCAACCGCTCCCAGGAGGTTACTACCTGGGCCTCATCGAATTTAGACTCCAGGTGATAGGAGTTGAGTAAGTCTCTAATGGCCTCCTTTATGGGTAAAAAATCATCTTTTCCCTTGCCTTTCATTACGTTTCCTTCAAAATCGTTCCGTTTTCCACGTTAAAAATGTCACCATTGATTTTCAACTGCTTCATAAGGTCTTTGGTTCGCTGAGGGCCGGCATCGGTAATAAATAACTGCCCATAACTTTTATGGGTAACCAGTTGAAGAAGCCGGGCAATCCGCACATCATCTAATTTATCAAAAATATCATCCAGCAACAGAATGGGACCAAAACCGCAATGCGATTTAAGCACTTCTACCTGGGCCAGTTTGATGGCCACCAAAAACGACTTTTGCTGGCCCTGCGACCCCAACCGCTTTAAGTCACCGTGCGCAAAACCAAAAATATAATCATCGCGATGAATGCCAAATGTACTGCGCATCATTGCCAGATCTTTTTTCAGGCTACCCTTCAACCCCGATTCAAAATCCTGTTCGTTTAGCTGCGAAGCGTAACGAAGACTGGCTTCTTCCTTCCTTTCTACCAAAAAGCTGTAAGAAGAATTGAAGACAGGCAAAAACTCCTTAACAAATTCCTTGCGCTTCGTGAAAATCTGGTTTCCATATTCAATCAGTTGCTGATTATAAAGGTCAACCATATGTCCATCAAACGTATTTCGTTCGGCAAACATTTTGAGCAAGGCATTGCGTTGTTTCAAGGCATGATTATAAACTACCAGCGCCTCAAGATAGGCATGGTCAATCTGCGCTATCATCTGATCAAAAAACCTTCGTCTGGCCTCACTGTTCTCCTTCACCAAATCAACATCCATAGGGGATATCAACACCACGGGATATTTTCCGATGTGGTCGCTTAGTTTTTCATAATCTTTTGAATCTTCCTGAAAAACCTTTTTCTTCCCCGGTTGCACCTGGCACAATACCTCGTGATTTTTCCCGGAAAGCGAAAAAGCACCCTTTATAAAAAAAGAGTCTGTTCCTTGTCGGATGTTCTGGATATCGACCGAATGAAAAAAACCTTTGGTAGCCGATAAATAATATATGGCTTCCAGCAAATTTGTTTTACCGCTGCCGTTGAGGCCAAGTAAAAAATTGACCCGCGAAGGAAACTGCAATGTGAGTTCTTCATAATTCTTGAAATTCAATAGTTGAAGTTTCTCCAGGTGCAAGGCTGTGGGGTCTAAAGAATTAGAAAACCAGGTAAATGTCTATTTCGGCAGGCTTGGCTATTGTACATTTGTGCCCTATTTTCGCAGTCCGATATTAAAAATAATTATATGGCCAAGACCGCCAAAGCTAAGAAAAGCAAAGCCCCTGCAAGTAAGGAATCAGGTTTTTCTAAGGAAACTTACCTTTTTTGGTATGAGAGCATGGTGCTGATGCGAAAGTTTGAAGAAAAAGCCGGTCAACTTTATGGCATGCAGAAAATAAAAGGGTTTTGCCATTTGTACATCGGTCAGGAGGCCTGTGCTGCCGGTGCCGTAACGGCCCTTAAAAAAGGCGATAAGTGGATTACCGCTTACCGCGATCATGCTCATCCGTTGGCCTTGGGAACAAGTCCAAATGCGGTTATGGCCGAACTATTTGGAAAAGAAACCGGATGCTCAAAAGGCAAGGGCGGTTCTATGCACATCTTCGACAAAGCTGTTAATTTCATAGGCGGTCATGGAATTGTTGGCGCTCAGATTCCCCTTGGCGCTGGAATTGCCTTTGCAGAAAAGTATAACAAGACCGATAACCTCTGCATCTGTTATATGGGTGATGGGGCCGTGCGGCAGGGGGCTTTTCACGAAGCCTTAAACCTGGCCATGCTATGGAAACTTCCGGTGATTTTCGTGATCGAGAATAACGGGTATGCCATGGGCACTTCGGTAAAACGTACCTCCAACGTGCATGAACTTTACACCTTGGGCGAAGCCTACGATATGCCCTCGGAGCCGGTGGATGCCATGAAAGTGGAGGAAGTTCACCTGGCTGTTGCCCGCGCAGCTAAGCGCGCTCGAAGCGGTGAGGGCCCAACCCTGTTGGAGTTCAGAACGTACCGGTATAAAGGACACTCCATGTCCGATCCTCAGAAATACCGCACCAAAGATGAGGTGGAAGAATACAAACAACGCGACCCGGTTGAAGTTGTAAGAAAGGCCGTGCTGGATAAGAAACTGGCTACAACCAAGGATCTTGAAGCCATCGATAAAAAAGTAATGGCACAAGTTGAAGAAAGTGTGAAATTTGCTGAAGAATCGGCATACCCGGATCCATCCGAAGCAATGACCGACATTTACCACGAACCGGATTACCCCTTTATTGTCGACTAAATCCAGCTTTGTTTAATATTGAGTAATTAGTAGTTTTGCGCCCCTCCTGGGTGGATACCTGCCTTGATGGGGTAAAATTTTTTATCAGCATGGCTAAGAAAAAAGAAAAAGAAGAGTTGTTAGAAAGTCCGGAGGCACTGGCCGAAAAACTGGAAGGTGCAGAACATTGGCTGGAACAAAATTCAAAATTAGTAACGGGAGTTGTGGCTGTTGTGCTGCTTCTTGTTGCCGGTTATTTTGGATTTAACTTTTATAAGTCGAGCCAGGATGCCCAGGCGCAGAAGGAGATGTTTCAGGCCGTATACTATTTCGAAGCCGACAGCCTGAGCCAGGCCCTTAACGGGGATGGCAACAACCTGGGTTTTATCGATATCATTGACGAATACAAATACTCAGATGCTGCCAACCTGGCCCATTTTTATGCCGGGGTAGCTTTTTTAAAGCAAGGGAAATACGAAGCTGCCCGGCTTTACCTGCAAGACTTCAGCTCGAACGATCTGTTGGTACAAGCCCGTGCTTACAGCCTTATTGGCGATGCGTACATGGAAGAAGGCAAATATGAAGATGCCGTTACCTATTACAATAAAGCCGCCAACTACAAGCCCAATAAATTCTTTTCGCCCACCTACCTGATGAAGGCCGCGCTGGCGTATGAAAAACTGAACCAAAACGAAAAAGCTAAAGAAGCTTACGATAAAATCATCAATCAATACTGGGAGTCACCCGAATACCCGAATGCCCGAAAGTTTAAGGCCCGATTGGAAGGTAATTCGTAAGAACGATATACGCTGTAATTTGAAATGGGACCCGGTTTTTACAGGTCCCATTTTTATTATATTTCTGTGTAAATTGTAAAAAATTAGCTGATATGACCATCACTGAAATCAAAAAAGAACTTCATCAATTTGTTGATAATGCTGACGAAGATCTCTTAAAAGCGGTGTATGAAATTCTTAAAGCAGCCAATGATACTGATGATTTCGAAATTAGCGATGAACACAAACGTATTCTCGATGAACGTTTAAAAGCCTATCATGCAAATCCTACCGATGTGATTACCTGGGAGGAAATTAAGGTCAAGTACGGCAAGCCGTGAAGCGCCTGGTTTTAACCAAAAACTCGGACCTTGATTACAATTGGAAACAGAGTGGATTAGGCGAAAGATTTTATAACAATTTTTTCCAAAAAATTGAAAAAATCCTTGACAACCCATTGGCATACGCTATCTGTTATGAGAATATTCGGTGTGCTAAAATCAAACACTTTCCATTTATGGTTCACTTCATAAATCAGCCCGACACTATTGTTGTAATTGGTATATTGCACACCAGTAGAAATCCTAGACTTTGGAAAGAAAGAGAGAAGTAAGCAGGAAAATAAAATGCCAGGCCCCTTATCATCCGGAAAAATCATATCGCGCATCGATTTATCGGTTACACGCTTTGCCCTTGTGGTGGCTGAATGGAACGAAGAAATTACGGATGCCTTATATCACAGTGCCGTGTCCACCTTATTGGCTCACGGTGTTCAAAAAGAAAACATCATCCGTAAAAATGTTCCCGGCAGTTTTGAACTTTCCCTTGGCGCACAATGGATGGCCCAGCGCGACAGCATTGATGCGGTGATTTGCCTGGGCTGCGTTATTCAGGGCGAAACACCGCACTTTGATTACATCTGCCAGGCAGTTTCATACGGCATTACAGAAGTGGGTTTAAAAACCAACAAGCCTGTAATTTTCGGAGTGCTCACCACCCTAAACAAACAACAGGCCCTTGATCGGGCTGGTGGAAAGTATGGCAATAAAGGGGAAGAGGCAGCGCTGACTGCGATAAAGATGTTGAGCTTCTGACTTACCCTTATTACAAAATTCCCTCCCCTATTCCAGTTTTTTAAGGCAAGCGGTCCATCCAAACCCATTTCACGAAGTATCTAATCCCCCCGCCCTACTAGGATAAACGCCCCCCAGTAAAATGGGTTAGGGTATTTTTCCTTGAGCTTTTCCTGGGCAAATCTGAAGGCCTTATATAAATCTCTTGATGCAAAATAATCATCATAAAATATTTTCATGAGAAGTTGTGTATCCACGTCATCAACTTTCCATAAAATCATAATGATTTCTTGGGCACCTGCAACCTTAAATGAGCGTTGTAATCAATACAAACC
>CAZOYJ010000233.1:0-5029 GCA_964583905.1 uncultured Roseivirgaceae bacterium | reverse complement strand
AGATCCAATTTGGCAACCCGACCGCTGGCAATGCCTGTCATACCAACGCCTATTAGAGCATCCTGCTCGGTTGTGTTTTTCCATACATCACGCAAATAGTGGAAGTCTGTAAAGCCAGCTTGCAATGTGCCAAGAAACCCGGCAGTCAGCGCCCTTGCATTGAGCTCTTCCTGCGTTTCAACATCCGAAACGTTAATTTCGCACAGGTTACAAAACTGAAAAGGTCGAAGAGCAATTTCACAGCATGGATTAGTGCCCCAGTCAGGGTGATTGCTAAAATAAAATCCTGGCTCTCCCGCTCCGGATAATTCAATTTTTTTCCAGAGATCAAAGAACTCCTGCTGAGTGGTAAGGTCTCGAGAAAGCACGGCTGAGTTGTTGGCGCGTCCTCGTTGTTCGTTCAACTCCCACCAGTTTCCGAATTTACATGTAAGCATCTCTTCATCTTCAGGTGAGAAGAGTGAAATCATGGCTGACCTACGAATACCTCCTGCCAGCACAGCGTTGGCGATATGGCACATCAAATCATGACATTCTAACGGGGTTAGTTGTTCGCCTTCTTTCTTCCGTTCAAGTATTGCCATGAGGTGCGCGTGGCAAACCTTCAGCGGTTCTGGCCCCGGTGCCTTACCCCCTGCTGTTACCAACCGGGCTCCTTTGGGACGAATATCTGTATAATCAAAATTTGGTATGGCGTTACTTTGTCCGAAATAAGCCTTCATAATCATCTTAATAGAATCGGCCCAGCCTTCGAGGCTATCGCCAACAAGGAACCTTCTCGTATTCTCCGCTTTTTGAATGGGGGGTAATTTAGCAACATGATGAAGTTGAACAGAAAATCCTACACCTGTTCCACCCAGTAATAAAAACATGGCTTCTGAAAATGCTCTTATGTCATCTACCGGCATATAGGCACAGTTGTAAATACGACTATTGTTTTTAATGATTGGTGCCCCGGCAAATTGCATGGCACGCATGGAAGGAAGAACTTTCTTTTGAAGAACCCATTGCATGTTTTCCTTAATTTCATCTGCTAAATGATGATATTTTTCAATCATCATGGATTCGTATCGGCCGCAGATTTCAGGCCACAATTCCCTGCGATGAAGTTCGGGAATGTAGCGGGCATACTTCATGTAAATTACAATGTCGCTGAGAATTTCCTGATTGAGCTCCATAAGTGGTTAGAGTTAAGTTTAAAAAATACAATTTAATTTTTGAGTCATTTTTTATCACTAAAGTTGTTCATCTCGTCCTCCAAAGCCAGTGCCTCAGGAAACAGTTTAGAATTTTCAAGTCGGATCAAATTATATATTTTAATCTCCAACTTATCCAATTCATTACACACATTCTGATAATACTCAGTTCCTTGTTGTGGCGTTTTAGAATAGCGTCTTAATTGTTTGATCTCTTCGAGTATGGCTATGACCGATTCGTGCTCCGACTCAAGGCTTTCAATAGGGTATTCAAGGCAGAACGAAAGGGAACTATAAGCAGACAGCTGAAGCTTGTGCCAAAGCTTGAGAAATTCAGGAAACAGCAACTCTTCTTCTTTATAAAGGTGGACCTCCAGTTTTTCAACCAGTATTTCAAATTTGCATTTAATGGTAAGCAGTTCGTACCGGAAAGTATGTTCATGGATGTCCGCCAAGTCCATAGCATGGCGAATGCAATGGATATTCTCCTTAAGAGAATCGTGGTGCGACAATAACAACATGATAAATTGGTTAAATGGCTCCGCCAAGCGTTTAGCCGAGTGCCTTATGGCTATCAATTCCTTCCTTACCGTATCCGGGTTAACCGCACACTCTATACAGGCTGTTTCAAATTCCAGGTCAATGGAATCAAAGTAATCCAGACCGTGCTTTTTAAATACGTGTACGCTTAAAGGCTCCGATCTTATAATCTCAGCAATGGTCACGTTTACTCTTTATCATTCAACTGAAACACCAAACTCTTTTCTTTTCTCGGCAGGTTTTGGGTACCCGTTTCCAGAACTTTGGTTACCGTTAAAAGGTACTGCACTTTTTTTCAAGTGTTTCCGGTTAGTCGTGATGAACCATGCCAGTGGAATTACCCCCCCTAAAACAAAGACCGACCCGCCAATAATCCGTAGCCAGGTGAGATTTTGAAACAGCGTACTATCAATGAACTGACTGCTCCGTGCAAACCAAAGTCCGTTTTCAACTACGGCATTGAATTGGAGAATACCGGCCGGAAATAAATCAAGCACAACCATAAGCATCAAACCAATATTGATGGACCAAAACGAAGTGCTCACCAATTTTTTATTCCACACGTTAGGATCGAACAAGAGTTGACAACAGAACAGTATCGCTGCCAAAGACAAATTACCATATACGCCCATGAGTGCGGCATGGCCGTGATTTACGGTTAAGTAAGTGCCGTGTTCATAATAATTCGCAATGGGTAAATTAATAATGAACCCCATCACCCCGGCACCCAGAAAGTTCCAAAAGTTTACACCAATCAAAAAAAGAAATACGCCAGGAAATCCAAATGCCATTTTTCTCTTTTCAGTCTGCCCGTTTTCCAGTTGAGAGGGAAGTTTAGTGAATCGCCAGGCTTCTAAGGTTAGTAAAATAAGAGGGACAACTTGAAGCGTAGAGAAAACCGACCCCAGGGCCATAGTAAATACCGGCTTTGCATTCCAATAGAAATTATGAGATATACCTAATAACCCTGAGCCAAGAAACAGTAGACAGGCCAGGTAGATCACGCGAGTAGCAGCCCGTTCGCTAACCAACCCCATCAACACCATAAAATATCCGATCAGCACGGTAGTGAAAACTTCAAAAAAAGCTTCCGCCCACATATGCACCACCATCCACCTCCAGAAATCAGCAATAACAAAGTTGGTCTTGGGGGTAAACATCAACCCCGAAAACAATAATATCAGGATACTTACCGTGGCATAGAGCAACCAGTTGGGGAGTGCCCAGGGTTTACTGAGCGTCATCACCGGTTTAAGTCCCCGATAAAGGATTGCTACCCAGAATCCAAAAATGATATACAATAATCCTTGCCAGACTTTTCCGGGTTCCAGGTATTCCCATCCCTGGTGACCGATCCAATACCAGGCGTCTCCTGCCAGGCCCATTGGCCCAATAAAAAGTCCAACCACCGCACCGGCAACAAGCACCACAATAAAAGTGAACATGATATTGATTAAGCGGACCTGTCCGCGTGGTTCTTTAGGTGAAAGCATGGGCATTACAAAGAAGGAGGCGCCAATCCAGCAAGCTGAGATCCACAACAATGATAGCTGCACATGCCAGCTTCTTGTAACAGTAATTGGCAAGGCCTCAGAAATATTGAACCCCCAGAAGTTTATAAACCCAACAAAGTCATGCACGGTGAGAATACCTGCCAAAACCTGTATGGCAAAAAGCAGGATAGCGGCATAGAAAAATTTATACGTGGCCATTTGTGTAAGGGTGGGCTGAAAGCCCTTCACGCCAGCCTCCGTCATCAGAGGCGCGGCTTGAGTGGTGAAGGCAGCATCATCCAGTTTCTCCAACTTCCCGTGGTAGTACAACACAATGCCCAAGCCAATCACCAGGCCCAATGAGCCAATAATACTCCAGATAACAACGGCTGAGCTTGGGGTATTTCCCGCTACCGGATCGTAGGGCCAGTTGTGGGTGTAGCTGTAGGATTTTCCGGGGCGCTCAACGCCACAAACCCATCCGCCCCAGAAAAAAAAAGCACTGAGTTCACGGATTTCACTGGGGTCAGTCAGATATCCAGACGGTGAAAAAGCTTGCTCATGTTGGGGGTTGGTAAACACCTGTATATAATAATTGACCAGTTCATCAGTGGCATAAACTTGCCCTTCACTTAAGGTTACCGTATTTGATGATGCATCATAGGTGTTCGCTTTAATTTCCTTTTTTACTTTTTCCGAGATTCCAAGTTGTATTATTTCCTTGTCGGTGACCTTATTATGGTGCTGACGGGAATAGAAATCGGTCATGAATACCGAAGTGAAGTGGAGGGCCTCGGCTGAATAATCCGGACCGCGGTAAGCGCCATCGCCAAACATACTGCCATATTCCATCAATGCATATTTCTGAAATACTATTTGGCCGTTCTGGATGTCCTGCTGGCTTATGACAATTTTATCCTCTTTCGTTACAAAATAAGGTACCGGGGGCGCTTCGGTATACGTATGGAGGCCCATCATAAAAACTCCGGTAATGCTGATCACAAAGATGACCAATAGGGGCAACCACCAGTTTTTTGGGTTCAACAGATACTCGATAAAATTTTTCTTGCTCATGGTAAAGAAGTTTGAAAATCAAACTTAATAAAAGATATATTACTCTTTATATATTAAGCAATAAAAAGATAATATTGTCCTTTATTTTATTAATTTAATGGCCCAGTCATGAGCAATTAAGAAGATACAATAGTTTTAGACCCAGTTTGAACTAAAGGATCAGAATCCCTTAGTGAGGGCGTTTAAGATAATTGCAGCATACGGTCAAGCGTCATTTTAGCTTTAATCCGCACGGTTTCGTCAACGGTTATTTCGGGTTTTTCTGTTTGTAAACAAGAATATAGTTTTTGTAGAGTATTCATCTTCATATACGGGCACTCACTGCAAGCACACGCGTTGTCGTCAAAGGCAGGGGCAGGTATCAACCTTTTATGAGATGCTTCCTTGCGCATTTGATGCAATATACCTGCTTCCGTGGCTACAATAAACTCATCACACTGATCTTGTTTGACAAAATCGATCATGCCTTTGGTTGATCCGATATAGGATGCGATGCGCAGAATATGAGGCTGCGATTCAGGATGAGCAATAAATTTTGCCTTCGGGTACAGACGATGAATCTCCAGTATTTTATCAATCGAAAAATTTTCATGCACCATACAGCTGCCATTCCACAACAATAGCTCACGGCCGGTTTGCTTTATCAAGTACTTACCTAAATTAATATCAGGGGCAAAAATTATGGGCTTATCACTTTGAATGGAGTTAATGACTTTCACTGCATTG
>CAZOYJ010000232.1:0-5040 GCA_964583905.1 uncultured Roseivirgaceae bacterium | reverse complement strand
CGAATTTTTTCATGTGGCGATACGGTTTACCAGGATGACGGGGGCCCGTTCTAAAAGACGCAACCGCTCCGGAAAAATAAATTGTTTGTGATCCCGCGTCTTTGTTGCTCATTCTGCCGTCATCAGCATGAAAGACCAAAAGATGGTCTGCATAAATGTTCCACTTAAAATGTTTCAGACATGAAAAACGAGATCATCCGTAAAGACGGTGGATGTTGTGGCGGATCGGGCTGCTGCTAACCCATGAAGGAGATGATGGCCTTACACGGTTGTCATCTCCTTATTCAAATTTTCGATATGCTGTTGGGCATCGCAACCGCATGACTTTTGATTTTCGCAAACCATAACATTTCCGTAAACATCGGTTTGGATACGGTACAAACTTTCCATTTTTTCTTTCAGCATAACGCGGGCGCGTTGTACTCTTGATTTTGCCCCGGAATAGGAAATGCCCAACCGGGAGGCCAAATCAAGTTGGGATAAATTTTCCTGCTCCGTTAATTCTAGTGCTTCACGGTACTTATGGGGCAACGTTTTAATCAGTTCATTCAGGCAGAAAGCAACGCAATCGTTGAAATCCTCGGGGTCGCTTTCCCAATCCAGATCAACCGGGTTAACTGACTTTGATTGATGACGAAAATAATCCGTTACGGTATTTCTTGTAATCTGGTAAATCCACGCTGCGATTTTGGAAGGATCCTTTAACTGCTTCGCCTTATCATGGACTTTCAGAAAAACATCCTGAACGATGTCTTCCGCCAGGGCCTTATCCCTGACTTTGCGAAATATAAAAGCCTTTAGTTCCTCGCGGATTGTGGTTAGTGTGGTGATAGCCAGTTCTTCCATTGCGTGTACAGTTTTACGATAAAGAGACGCAGCCCGGACAAAAAAGACGCAAAAATCTACTAAAGATGGTATACCCAGTCTTTATACTGGCCGTTCAGCGGGTTAAAATCATCGCGCTTCTGAAAATGCGCTTCAAGTACCTCCACCTCATCAATGTCGGGCAACCGTAAATTCCGGTATCCGGCTTTGGCACCCGCCCGCGTAAAACCCATTTCCTGCCAGCATACCAAAACGATATGGTTAGCGGTTGTCTGACAAATGCCGTAGGGATGGATAAGCCTGGGTAGCGGCTCACCCTGCAGGGTGATTCTGCACTTTCTTTTCTTCTCAGATGCCTCCCACAACTGTTGCGTAATGGCTTCCATCACGGGAGTAGGATGATTTGTGGTGATGGTGTTGCAGGAGTCAGCCTGCCGATGGGTGCAAGGCGGATACCCTGCGCAAGCAAAAACTGTTGGAAGGATTTAACCTCCATTTCATCCACACACACCAGCAATCCTCCACTGGTTTGCGGGTCGCATAAGGTTAACAACGATTCACTTCCAATGCCCGTAACTTTTTTATCATAGCTCTGCCAGTTGCGCATGGTATTATCCGGATAAATCATTTTGGATGTATAGTGCACCAGATTTTTAAGCAAAGGTATTTTCGAATACGAAAGTTCTGCTGAAAGCCGGCTGCCTTCGCACACTTCCAGCAAATGGCCCAGTAAGCCGAATCCGGTTACATCAGTCATGGCGGTTATGCAGTCCAGTTTACCAAATTGTTCACCAATGGTGTTAAGTGTTGTCATTACCTGAACCGCTTCCTCAACATCCGCTGCTAAGGCGAGCCCGCGCTTTTGTGCTGTTGAAACCATTCCCACGCCAATGGGTTTGGTGAGATAAAGCAGGTCTCCCGCTTTGGCCGTATTATTTCGTTTCAGATTTTCTTGCCGAACTGTACCGGTAACGGCCAATCCGAATATCGGTTCAGGACTGTCAATGCTATGACCACCGGCTAAGGGTATTGCGGCCCGCGCACACACCGCGCGACTTCCATCCAGCACTTTTTGCGCAACTTCCGCTGGAATTTTTTCTACCGGCCAACCGAGAATGGCGAGCGCCATGAGGGGCTTTCCGCCCATCGCATATACATCGCTGAGGGCATTCACGGAAGCGATCTCACCGAAGGTGAAGGCATCGTCAACAATCGGCATGAAGAAATCAGTGGTGCTGATGATGCAGTTGCCATCACCTACATGATAAACCGCTGCATCGTCTTTTGATTCGTTCCCTACCAATAAATCCGGGAAGGAACCTGCAACACCATCTGAGTGAAGTATTTTCTCCAATGTTGCCGGAGCGATTTTACATCCGCATCCGGAGCCGTGGGAGTATTGGGTGAGTTTAATGTCGGTCATAAAATGTTTTCAAGGTGTCGCCATTATCAATTACAAAACATGCCGTTTGTTAGCCCTCACTCGCCCTTCAGTTCCCTAAGGGATCCATCGTTGTGGGAAGTGTGTGATGTGTCCATTGTCATGCCTATGTGGTTAATAAATTTTGAATTGCACTATCCAAACTTTTCCCATCCCACGATACCCGTTTAACAATCCGCTTTTTCTTTAGCTCAAGCCCGTTCAGGTATGCTTTGTCATAATACGTCAGAAGAATATCGATAACCGATGGCATATCGCCTTCCAGAAGTTTCTCCTTAGCCGCTTTAAAATGCTGGCCACCCAATTTTTTGGTAATTTTTTCCATAGCCGACAAGAATGCATCCGGGTCTGTTGATCCGTATTCTTTCACCAGGCGTTCTACACGAACTTCTCTTGAAACGTCTACTTCTATAACCGGGCTCGCCCGCATCGTTTGCCATAACGAATCAGGTAGAAATACTTTTCCAACAGCAATGGATTCATCTTCAATCCATATGCGCTTTGTACTATCCAACTTCAGGATTTCTTCAAATAAATCATTTTGAAATTGCTCGGTGGTTGATTGTGGGGGCATCATCAATCCGCCAAACACCGAACCTTTATGGCTTGCCAATTTTTCAAGATCAATGACCTGTTCACCAGTTTCCTGGAGTGCGTGTAGGATCTCAGTTTTCCCGCTCCCTGTGCAGCCGCCAACCACCACAAACTTAAACGGAAAAGAAAATGACTCAATAGCTTTGTGCCGAAACGCCTTATACCCACCTTCCAATGCACGGGGTTTTATTCCCGCCATTTCTACAAACTTGCAAAAATTAGCCGATCGCATACCGCCACGCCAGCAGTGAACCAGCAATTCTTTACCGCCAGCAACACGCAACGCATCGTCAATAATTTCATTGAGTCTGGGGCCAACCAGCCGAAAGCCTGTTTTGATTGCTTCGAGCTGTCCTTTTTGTTTGTAATCCGTGCCTACGGCAATCCGTTCCTGATTATTGAGCAATGGAATGTTAACCACACCCGGAATATGACCTTCGGCATACTCCCCTTCCGACCTAACATCAACGGAGGGAAGTTCATGACGAAGCGTTAAGAAATCATCAAGCGTAATGGTCATGCGGAAAGTTACAAAAAACCCATTCGCAACAACCGGCTGTTGGGCAGTCGAAGATTTAATTGTCGGAGAAACGCATGGCAATTCCGGTGGTAATGCCAATCCGAAAACCGTAATCCAGGTATTTGCCATCGCGAAAAGCAGCAGCAGCTTCCAGCCTGAAAATGCGAAGTATGCCGTCAATCGAATACCCTACTTCCGTATAATTTTTTGAGGTGGGGGTAGCGAGGTAGTTCACAAAAATGTTTTCGCGAATACCAAACATCCGAACTTCCGGTATAGACGTTACCAAAAACCTGCGGAACTGGTAGTGTACATTCGCCACGGCATATTTGTCGGCTGTGCTGTACCGGTAATAATCCATTAACCGGAAACTCCCAACCGGGTCGGAGGTAACAAAAGGTGTTTGATTACCCAGGAAATGCTTGTAGTCCATGAACCCGAGACTGTCGGCATTCAGAAACACACCACCCCGTACTGCAAAATGCAGGCGGCCGCGTACCCCAACTTTCAATTCGTGTTTGATGCCGGTTTCAATAAGATCGAAGTCGATCCCGCTGTCAAATGCCTTCACGCCTTTCCGGTAGGTAAGCAGCACGGTTGGCGTAGAACTTTCGATCTCAATTTTTCTTCCATTCCGGATGCGGTATTTCAACCAGGGCCGTGCGCTCATGTGCAACCCGGCAATAATGGCCTGGTGTTCATTAAAACTGGTGTTGAGCCGCTCTTCGTTTACCGGAGCGTTCGGTGTGTAGTCTTCGATTTTCCTTCGGTCGATCCACTTGTGTGAAGAGTTGTTAAACAGTTCTCTCCGTGTAGCCCAGGAGGCCGTTGCTTCAGCCGTAAATTTCGGACTGAACCTTCTTCGATACAGCACATCCACAAAATCGCGCTCGTAGATTTTCATGAGATTACGCTCAAGAAAAAGCGTGGTAAACGTGTTGATTATCGGCAGGATGGGCTCATCGGCATTGAATTGTTTTATATACCTGCCGCCCTGCACTTCAAAGCGGTAATTCTTGTTTCGCAACCGAAACGTGAGATGACCAGAAAGTTGCTCCCGCGCAAAGGCATACCGGAAGGTGGGCATAATGTTTAACCGGGTGCGATTCGTATCCTGAAGTATCGCGCCAAAGTTCAGGCGATAAATCAGGTTGTACCCTTCCACGGTATTAAACCAAACTTCCGGGAACTTGATTTCGAAGTTGGAGTGTTTGGAGACCTTATAAACATCGCCAACAATCAAATCCCAGGGCTGAAAACCTTTCTTGTTTTTTGCCGACCGTTTCACGGTATCGCCAGCCTCTTTCTTCCGCTCTTCAATGGCCAGGCTATCGGTTTTTTTATAACCCTTAATTTCATCGGTAGTAAGCGGTATCGGCCTGATCACCGCCCAATACACAGAATCTTTTTTGTAGGCTGCGCTATCAACCCGGAAGGAAGTGTTCGCAATTACATCGGGCTCTTTGGTTTGCTTTTGTTCCTGCTTCTCGTACTCTTTCACAATGTTTCGTAACTCTTTGCGGGTAATCTCCTGGTTTGACTGCATCCGCTCCTGAAGCTGCTGGTCTTTCTGGCTGAATTGTTTTTCTATCTCACGGGCCTCTTCTTTAAACAGTTTTTCATCCAATACTGTCATTTCTTCCACCACCAGATCGGGATT
>CAZOYJ010000231.1:0-5043 GCA_964583905.1 uncultured Roseivirgaceae bacterium | reverse complement strand
TAATCCTGTCACCCCTTCGGGGTTCGGAATGTTTCGTTTATTTCTTTGCTACAATTCTATCACCCCTTAGGGGTTTGTTTTCGGGTTCTATGTTCTTAATTCTTTCCGGCTTTGCAAATCTTCCGGAGAAAATGTTTCGATGATAATTCCCGAAATTATGTCACCCCTTCGGGGTTCCTCTGCTTACTTATATTCTTTTCTATAATCCTGTCACCCCTTCGGGGTTCGGAATGTTTCGTTTATTTCTTTGCTACAATCCTATCACCCCTTAGGGGTTTGTTACTACATTTTATGGTGCTTTCCTCATAAGCCCGAAGGGCTGGCATTATTGTAGCAAATCAAGATGCTCCCGCTTCAAAAACCCCGAAGGGGTGACATAATTTCCAATGGAACCATTCTTAATCAATCCATCTAAATAGATATTTCTCATTGTATTCGATTTCAAATTTTTTCAAAAAATCAACATATTCTTCCCTGAATGTTTTCTTCTTATGGTGGGCTTCCTGATTGAGGATATAGTTATACACGGTTTTTATTTGCGATTGCGAATAGGAAAAGGCACCATAACCCTCTTGCCAGGAAAATTTCCCCTTAACCCATTTGTGCTCATTGACAAAATTAGATGAATTGTTTTTGATATCTCTGGTGAGGTCAGCGATCGACATTGCGGGCCGTAAACCAACAAAGACGTGAATATGATCGGGCATTCCATTGACGATAATCGATTTTTGATCTTTCTTTCTGATGATACCCGCAATGTATTTATGCAACTCATCCTTCCAATCTTGTGCGATGAGGTTTTCCCGGCCATTAACGGCAAAGACAATTTGAATATAAATTTTCGAAAATGTTCCAGCCATCTCTTGTATTAAGTCAGTCTCACACTCAAGGCTCCGTTGTTTAGTCAGGCTCTTTGCTGTAATCCTAATCGCCTTTTTCAGGGTTTCATAATATTCTATACATTAATCGATTTTTTTCATTTCCAGAATTTCACCACATCCAAGGAATGTAAGGTATCCCGATAAATCGGGACCACCCACAATTCCAGTGCGCTATGGCAAGCGACAGCACAAAACTAAAATAATTAGTTTAATAGTAAAACAAAATACTAAAATAATTAGTTAATATCGCGCTGTGGACAGAAACATTATACACCTGGATTTAGACGCCTTTTTTGTAGCGGTGGAGTGCAAACGCAATAAGAAGCTGTTGGGGAAACCTTTGATTATTGGCGGGCAAAGCCGCAGGGGCGTGGTGGCTGCGTGCAGTTACGAGGCGCGCAGGTTTGGCGTGCACTCGGCCATGCCCATGTACCTGGCCATGCAACTGTGCCCCGATGCGCTGGTAATTTCGGGCGATGTGGAGGCGTATAGTAAACACTCGCACCTGGTTACGGATATCATTGCCGACTCGGTGCCGATGTTTGAAAAATCATCCATTGATGAGTTTTACATTGATGCCAGCGGCATGGACAAGTTTTTTGGCGCCTTTACATGGGCGAAGGAGTTGCGAAAAAAAATTATTCATGAAAGCGGCCTGCCCATTTCACTGGGGATGTCGGTGAATAAGCTGGTATCGAAAGTAACCACCAATGAATTCAAGCCAAATGCCGAGCAACAGATTCCGGCCGGTACGGAGAAAGAATTTCTGGCCCCGCTGGCGGTGGAGAAAATTCCGATGATCGGCAAGCAAACTTCGGCTTTTCTTTACGATATGGGCGTGCGCACGGTGGCTACATTGCGGGAGATGCCCTTGAAATTTTTAGTAAGTGCGTTTGGCAAGAACGGCATCTCGTTATGGAATAAAGCGCACGCCATTGACGAATCACCCGTGGTGCCGTACAGCGAACAGAAATCCATTTCCACCGAGAGTACCTTTGAAACTGACACGATTGATGTAAAGCGGTTGAAGTCGATTTTGATTGCTATGGTGGAGAAGGTAGCCTTTCAGTTGCGCGAGCAGAAAAAGCTCACGTCATGCATTACGGTAAAAATCCGCTATGCCAATTTCGATACGGAAACGAAACAGATCCAGATTCCCTACACCTCGTCTGATCATGTGTTGCTGCGAACCGTAACGCAACTGTTCGATAAACTTTACAACCGCAGGATGCTCATTCGCCTGGTAGGCGTTCGCCTGAGCGGACTGGTGCACGGCAACTACCAGATCAGTTTGTTTGACGACACAGCCGAAGGCATTCGTTTGTACGCGGCCATCGACCACATCAAACACAAACACGGGATGGAGAAACTGGTGCGGGCTACTACCCTGGGGATGGGCCGCAGGGTGCGAATGGAAATGAATATGTTTAAAGGAAATTTGCGGTAGGGGACGCAAAATTTTGCGTCCCCCACATAACCAAAATAGAATAGTTGTGAAGCGATATAAAAACAAATACCGATCAGACACCACCCGGTTTCAATATTGGGATTACGGTGCGCCCGGATTTTATTTTGTGACCATCAACACCAAAAACCGGGAGCATTATTTTGGTGAGATAGCAGGGGAGCAAAATTTTGCATCCCTGGAGGCCACACCGATAGGGAAAATTGCACAACAATATTGGACGGAAATCCCCAATCATTTTCCATTTGTTGTTCTGGATGAATTTGTAGTGATGCCCGACCACATTCATGGTATCCTGTCATTCCATAAACCGGGTTACCCCTGTTGGATCCCCAATTCATACGGACCGCAATCTGAAAACCTCGCATCGGTAATCCGTGGGTTCAAGGCTGGTGTTAAAGCATTCGCTACTACGAACCAAGTACCCTTTGCATGGCAATCACGGTATCATGACCGCATTATCCGGACGGAGAAAGAACTGGAGATAATCCGAAAATACATCAGAAATAACCCCATGAAATGGGTTAAGGATAAAGTAAAACAACCTTCCAGCAAGGAGGTAGACGTAAGGACGCAAAATTTCGCGTCCCCACATTTTGTGTCCCTACATCCACCACACGGTACCCTCACAGTAAATGAACAACGATGAACAATACCAATCCAACCTCTCACTCAACTCCACTGCAAATCCTTCGCAACCGGTTCGGGTATTCATCCTTCCGGCTGAACCAACAGGCTATCATTGAGTCAGTATTGAAGAAGCAAGACACCTTTGTACTGATGCCCACAGGCGGAGGGAAATCGCTTTGTTATCAGATACCAGCCCTGCTGTTCGATGGGCTCACTGTAGTAATTTCTCCGCTTATCGCCCTCATGAAAGACCAGGTGGATGCCCTTCGCCTTAACGGGATTCCGGCAGCCTATCTGAACTCAACTCAAAGCAACGTGGAACAGAAAGAAATACTGGCCCAGGTAAACGCCAGCGAACTTAAACTGCTTTACCTTGCACCTGAAAGCACCTTCATCAAAAAAATAACTTCGTTTAACATAAGCCTTTTTGCGATTGATGAGGCCCACTGTATTTCCCACTGGGGCCACGACTTCCGGCCGGAATACCTTACGCTGGCACAACTCAAGCGCTCCCTGCCCCACGTGCCGGTTATTGCCCTTACCGCCACAGCCGACCGTCTCACCCGAAAAGACATTGTAGAAAAACTGGAACTGAAAACCCCGGCTATGTTCATCTCCAGTTTTAACCGGCCCAACATCCGCTATACGGTTGAAACCAAAAGGAACAACCTCGATAAGCTGCTGACCTTCCTGGAAAAAAGGAAAGAGGATTCAGGCATCATTTATTGTCTGTCGCGTGCTTCTACTGAACGATTGGCTGAGGATTTAGTCAACCAGGGATACAATGCGCTACCCTACCATGCCGGCCTGGAAAGAGAAATCCGCGCTAAAAACCAGGAACTCTTTCAGCGCGATGAGGTAAAAATCATCGTGGCTACTATTGCCTTCGGTATGGGCATCGATAAATCGAATGTGCGGTATGTGGTGCATATGGATCTGCCTAAGAATATTGAGAGCTACTACCAGGAAACAGGACGTGCCGGAAGAGATGGTGTTGACAGTGAAGCGTTACTGTTTTATTCCAGTAGTGATGTGATTAAACTCAAGCGGTTTGTTCAGATTGACGATAACCAGGACCAAACGGAAATTATGCTCAAAAAGCTTAACCAGATGGGCCGTTATGGCGAACTCACCGTTTGCCGAAGAAAATATTTGCTTAACTATTTTGATGAACAGGCCACGGACCATTGCGGCAATTGCGATGTATGCCTGACCCATTTCGAACAAATTGATGAAACCGTATCCGCAAAGAAAGTGCTCTCAGCTGTAACCCGGTTAAACGAAAATTTTGGAGTGAGTTATGTGATCGATTTTCTGCGCGGCTCCAGTGCGGTAAAAATCAAAGACGAACACAAATCACTGAAAACATACGGTGTTGGTTCCGACCTGAGTAAAGAAGAATGGAACCGTATTATCAACGAGTTAATTGTCCGGGGGTTCCTGGATAAAACGGACGGCATGTACCCGGTGCTGAAACTCACCGAAAAAAGTGCAGGGATTTTGAAGGATGAAGAAAAAGTGATGTTGCCACGTATTAAAGAGAAAGCGGAGGTGCAATACGTGGTGAAACAAGATTATGAGGTTACCTTGTTCCATAAATTAAAGGATTTACGCAGACAGATTGCCGCAGAAGAAAATGTACCCGCTTACATTGTGTTGTCTGATGCTTCGCTGATTGAGTTAGCAACTTACCTGCCTTACAACAAAGATGAATTCAGAAAAATCTCTGGCTTTGGCGACATTAAAATTGAGAAGTACGGAAAACGGTTTTGGCAAGTGGTGGCCGGTTATTGCACCGAACACCAATTGAAATCCCGGATTCATCTGAAGTCGCCCAAGCGCCAACGCGGGCAGCGTCCCGAACGCGAAACCGATACGAAACAACAGACTTTTGAACTTTTCAAACGCGGACATTCCGTTGAAAGAATTGCGGAATTACGCAACCTGTCACCGACCACTATTGAGGGACACCTCGCTTTTTATATCGAGCAGGGGAAAATGGATATCCAGCAAATCATCAGCGATCCCGAGCGAATATCCACCATCCAGCAGGCAATTGAAAGAGTA
>CAZOYJ010000230.1:0-5057 GCA_964583905.1 uncultured Roseivirgaceae bacterium | reverse complement strand
CTGCTGGTGGATGGAGAAATGTTTTCGTGGTATGGAAGCCGGATGCAGCATTTTGCTGATTATATCAATCAGCTTAACCTTCAACTGTCTTAAAACCTAATCCGCTCAGGTCCTTCCAGAAATCCGGGTATGATTTTCTGACCACCGCAGGGTTTTCAAGGGTAACATCGCGAAGCATAGCCAGTGGGGCAAAAGCCATGGCCATGCGGTGATCGAGATAGGTGTTTATAACGGGAAGATTTTCAGGGAGGTGTTGTGTTGGGATGAGTTTCCATTGTCCGGCTTCTTCCTGTAAGCCCGCTCCAAGTTTGAACAATTCCTGTTGGAGTGCTTTAATCCGATCGGTCTCTTTGATCCGCAGACTCTCCAATCCGGTAAACGTTCCATGAATTCCTTTAACAGCACACACCACCGCAACGGTTTGAGCAAGGTCGGGGCAATGCGTAAAATCCCATACCAGTTCACGGTGCGATTCCTTTTTCCGTAGGGAAAGATCATTTCCACGGGGTTCGGCCAGCACGCCCAGTTGTTCCATGATGTCTACGATTGATCGATCTCCCTGCAGCGAACGAAGGGCAATGTTGGGCAAGGTTATTTCGGCTTCCTGGGCCATGGCGGTAAAGGCAAACCAGTAACTGGCGGCCGACCAATCGGACTCAACGGAGTAACGGCAGGGTGAATAATGAAGGGGTGGAATTTCGATGGTCGAATCATTCACCACAGCCGTACCGAAGAACTTGCGCATCAGCGAGGCGGTCATTTCTATATACGGACGACTGCCCACTTTACCGGTTAAGGTGAGGGTAAGCCCTTCGGGTAAAATGGGGGCAATCATCATCAAAGCCGAAATGTATTGGCTGCTTACATCGCCCCGAATGGATATCGTGTTGGTTTTTTGGCCTGAAAAGCCCTTTATCTGAATGGGCGGGAAGCCTTCCTGTTCAAGGTATTCGATGGTTACGCCAATTTGCCGCAACGCGTCAACCAGCAGGCCGATGGGCCTGAGTTTCATCCGGTCAGTTCCGGTAAGGATTTTTTGCTTTCCGGTAACCGCAAAGTAAGCGGTTAAAAACCGCATGGTGGTACCGGCATCTTCTACGTCAATTACCTCCTGTTCGGTATGAAGCAGTTGTTTCATCAGTACGGTGTCGTTAGCTGTCGACAAGTTGAGCAATTCCGATTGTCCGCCACTCAAGGCATCCAGAATCAATACCCGGTTGCTAATGCTTTTTGATGCCGGGAGATTCCGGACCTTTCCGGAAAGCGTTTCGCGTTTGAAAAGTTGAATCGTGTTAAGCAATTGGAAGATGGATCGGTAAATTGAAAGGCAAATTACAGTTTATGAAAGATTTTTTATATCGTACCGAAACAATTGCTGCCGATTTACGGTTAACTTTGGTATAATGAACAATACAGGTAAAATAGCTATTGGGTTGGGAATTGTTTCCAGTGCTTTATTGGCGGCCTGGCTTTTTTCGGGCGACCGGAAGAAAAAGACCACGGAGTTTATCGCTAAGAAAGCCGATGACTTAAAGCGCACCATTCAGAAAAAAGTAAAAGCTTTTGATGATTCAGAAGCTCACTATATCTGATGCGACTTATAGAATGACAGGGAATCAACGATCTTATCCTCAGTAACCGCACAATCCCACCGGGCTTTCCCGATGCCTTCCAGGAGAGCCGCTAAAACTGTATTGCCCTTATTTTTCTTATCCTGAACACACAAACCAGCAATTGACTTCAGTTCAGCGTCCTTAACTTCGATCTTACCATATACGGAATAGAGGTAAGCGGTTATGTCGTTGAGTTCCGTTTCTGACAACATACCTAGTTCATGCGAAAGCCAGGCTTCGCAAATTAAACCGGCTGAAACGGCTTCCCCATGAAGGATTTTATCACCCTTTTCAAGGAAATAACTCTCCAGTGCATGCCCTACCGTGTGGCCTGCATTAAGAATTTTACGCAACCCCTTTTCGTGTGGATCCTGCTGAACAATAGCGGATTTGAACTGTGCCGAATGCCGGAGCAGTATATCCCACGGCTGTTGATCGAGGGTTTTACTTTTCAGTTCACTCCAAAAAATCTTATCAGAGATGAGGGCATGCTTGATCACCTCGGCAAAGCCCGACCGAAGTTCAGGCACAGGGAGCGTTTTAAGAAAACCACTATACATCAGGTTCAGTACAGGCTCCTGAAACATCCCGATGTGATTTTTGAAACTTTTAAAATCAACCCCCAGCTTGCCCCCGATGCTCGCATCGGCCATGGCTAAAAGGGTGGTAGGAATAAGGATGAAGTCAATGCCTCGCTTGAATGCCGAAGCGCAAAATCCGCCCATATCGCCCAACACGCCTCCTCCCACAATGAGCAATACCGAGTGGCGATCAAGCGCATGTTCGGTCATCGCATCCCAAATCGTTGAACAGGTAGCCAAAGTTTTGTTTTCTTCCCCGCTGGCTACGGTTATGAGTTCATGGGTAGGTAGAAATTCCTGAATTAAAGGATAGCAATGCACCGATGTATTTTCATCTGCAAGCACAGCCACCTTACTATATGCCTTCTTCTGAAGAAACAACCGGAGATAAGCCCCGGGATTATCGGAAAACTTGATGGGGTGGGGAAGCATTAACTTTCGGATTCGGATGCGGGGTTAGCCGGTTGAGCCGGTTTGTTCATGATTTCGGTTTGTATGCGGATGGATTCATCGTGAATAATTTTATACAGTTCACGGATAAACTCCGGATTCAAGCGTGCCGATTTGGCCCATTCAGGCCGGGTATGCATAATTTCATTCCAGCGTTCCAGTTGAAATACCGTAACCTGGTTCTCTTTCTTGTAATCGCCTATTTGCTCGGTAAGTTTCGCGCGCATTGAAAGCATTTCCACCAACTCCTGATCGATGTGATCAATCTTTTCGCGCAACGAAACCAGTTGATTCATGAACAGAGCATTGGATGAGGACCGGTCGCTTAAGCGGAGTTGCGTAAGCAGTTCGGCCAGGGTTTGAGGCGTGATTTGCTGCTGGGCATCACTCAAGGCATGATCCGGCTCGGGATGCGTTTCAATCATCAGCCCATCATAATCAAGGTCGAGCGCTTTTTGCGACACTTCAAAGATCATCGCCCGGTTACCGGCAATGTGGCTGGGGTCGGCAATTAGCGGAACATCCGGATAGTTCACCTTTAACTCAAGCGGAATTTGCCACAAGGGTTGGTTCCGGAACCGCGATTTCTGAAACGATGAAAACCCGCGGTGGATGGCGCCCAACTTGTCGATACCGGCTTTATGCATCCGCTCCAGCGCCCCGATCCACAACGACAAATCGGGGTTGATCGGGTTTTTCACCAGCACAATTTTGTTAATGCCTTTTACGGCATCGGCAATTTCCTGAACGGTAAACGGGTTAACGGTGGTGCGCGCCCCAATCCATAATACATCAATGCCCGCTTCACAAGCCAGTTCAACGTGTGCAGGCGAGGCCACTTCGGTTGCCAGCATCAGGCCGGTTTCTTGCTTAACCGATTTCAGCCACTTCAACGCTTCGGTACCCTTCCCCTCAAAGGAGTTAGGCCTCGTACGCGGTTTCCATACCCCTGCCCGCATTATCGACACGCCCATTTCTCTTAGCGACTGGGCAATGCTTAAAAGTTGCTCAGAACTTTCGGCACTGCAGGGGCCGGCTATCAAAAAAGGCTGGTTAGGTGCTTTATATTTTTCGATCCAGGGTTCGACTTTCATACGCCCGAAAATTAATCAATTAATGTGCACATTCGTGCAGAAGTGCATTATCGTTAACCCCTAAGTGTGAGATTTGTTTGCTCCCGATATGCCTTAAATCAGGGTTTTTTCAAGGCTTGAATTTCTATATTTGCGCCACTCATTTTAGCTATGGAATCTACCCCCAAAATCTCCTTTGAAGACACCCAAACCGCCTTCGCCTATAAATCGGATGCCGAACTGAGGAAGGCCAATTTTGTTTTTTCGTTGGTCAATCACCCGTGGGTCTCGGCCCTGGCTACCCGTTGCGTTAGAATGGGATTGGCGTTGCGGTTGCCAATTGAAGGCATCATCAAAAAAACAGTTTTCTTTCATTTTTGTGGTGGCGAGAGCATCAATCAAGCCGAAGCCGCAGTCCGCAAGCTGGCGCAATTTCATGTAAGTGCCATTCTCGATTATTCAGTAGAAGGCGAAAAAACGGAAGCTGGTTTTGAAGCCACAGTTGAAGAAACCCTGCGCACCATTGAAAAGGCGCACACTACATCTAACATCCCTTTTTGTGTTTTCAAACCTACAGGCCTGGCCTCCGCTGAATTGCTTACGAAGATTCAGGGAAAAGAAAAACTTACACCCGAAGAAGAAGCCGCCTACCAGCGCGTTTTTGAACGGTTTGATCGCATTTGTGCGAAAGGCTATGAATACAACATCCCCATCCTGATTGATGCAGAGGATAGTTGGTACCAAGACCCCATCGACCAGATTGTGCTCGACCTGATGAAGAAGTACAACCATGAAAGTGCAATGGTGTACAACACCTACCAGTTGTACCGCACCGATGCACTGGACAACCTGCGCAATCATTTTCACGAAGCCGTTATGAACAACGTATACTTTGGGGCGAAGCTCGTGCGCGGGGCGTACATGGAAAAAGAACGGGAGCGTGCTGCCAAGCTGGGTTACCCGAGTCCGATTCAACCGGACAAGGAAGCTACCGATGCCGACTTCAACAAGGCACTGGCTTTTTGCATCGACAACAAGCAACGCATTTCCGTGATGTGCGGCTCGCACAACGAGTACAGCAACTACTACCTCACCGTGCTGATGGAGAAGCACAGCATGCGCCACGATGATCCCCGCGTGTGGTTTGCACAACTCTACGGCATGAGCGACAACATCACCTTCAACCTGGCCAGGGCAGGGTACAATGTAGTGAAGTATCTTCCCTACGGCCCGGTACGTTCTGTTATGCCGTACCTGTTCAGGCGTGCCGAGGAAAATACTTCCGTGGCCGGACAGAGTAGCCGGGAACTGACGCTGATCAGGAAGGAATTGGAGAGGCG
>CAZOYJ010000229.1:3730-5115 GCA_964583905.1 uncultured Roseivirgaceae bacterium | reverse complement strand
GACGAGTCTTGAAAAATCAGAAAGAGAAAAGTTATACAACATAAATAATCAAACCGACATAAATGGAAATCCTTTGTTTTATGTTGGTTTTACAAAACAAGTGCAAGAAAAAAGGGTAAGTTTCATGGGGCCTGAATTCTATAAAACATCGGGACACAATCTTTATCCAGGAGAAATCCATTGGTTGTATATCAGCGGACAAGGAACAAGTCATTCCTTTCAACTTTTTACTACAGGCAATGTAAAAGACTACGATTATTGCCCAATAATTGAAAACTACCAATTGACATTAACGAATTCAAATCTTAAAAAACAATCATTAAGACAGGAGATTTTTGCAGACATTAGAGTGGAAGGTTGTCAAATGGCCACTCTTAAATGGTTTGGCGATGTAGACGCAGATGATAAAGTTGACTTCATCATTTCAACAAGCACTCATGAAGTAAGAAAACATTATTTATTTCTTAGTAGTCTTGCTTCTGAGAATAACTATGTTGGACAACCAATTAGTTTTTCAGTGGGAAGCTGTTACTAAGACAGACAAAGATGCAGCGCACAACAGCGTGTTTGTGCTACTGGCGGTGGACGACTAAATAATTAATACATTTGCCTAACAACGTTTTTCCCACGCGGATACTGACGTTTTCACAAACGCCAGCATCACAAACACAAATCGTTGTGGGGCATGGCTGGACAGAAAAAAAAGAGAAGATTTTTGACTAAATTTGACTAAAAATCGACAAATGACTAGGGAAACATTGATAAAGAAAACTATCGACAATCTGACCAAATTGCCTGACCAGAAATTGAAGGAAGTGTCAGACTTTGCTGAATTTCTACTGAATAGAATTGAAAATCAATTAATGACTGAAGGAATTCAAAAACTAGTTTCCGACTCAAAGGCATATAAATTCCTGGAAGACGAAGAAGACCTTTATTCAGTAGACGACCTAAAAGAAAGATATAAATGAATAAAGGTGACATTGTTCTAATACCATTTCCATTTACAGACCTTTCAGGAAAAAAGAATAGACCAGCACTAATTCTTGTAGACGGAGAAGTTGACATAACTGTTTCATTTATTACGACTCAGCTAAAATGGCAAGAAGACTCTGATGTAAAAATTGAACCTACCCAGACAAATGGGCTAAAAAGGACTTCATTAATTAGATTGAGTAAACTCGCAACTATTGACAAGGATTTAGTGATTGGTAAACTTGGCAATCTGTCACAAGACGAATTAACATCCGTAGACAAGAACTTGGTTAAAATATTTAGACTGGGACAATAGCCACGCCCCACAACACCGGGATTTCTTTGTTTAATGGCGGGCGACCGTGTCGCCCGTAGTGTAATCAAATTTATTATATTCGCGTAGGCGGACA
>CAZOYJ010000229.1:0-3720 GCA_964583905.1 uncultured Roseivirgaceae bacterium | reverse complement strand
GCCTTCGTTCAAGTCCATTTACTCTCAGTTTGATGCTGAGCTGCCTTTGCTCACCACGCTGCTGCTGCAAGCCTCCGACTTTCTTCAGGAATACGGGTTGATGGTGCTGGCTGGCATGGGTGGTGAACAAAAAGTTCAACGCACGGTTTATCATAATTCTTTACCTTAGCAAATTAACATTTATGTCACTTTACCGTGCTCGTCACCATGACTAAAATTATCGGCATCATCCCCGCCCGTTACGCCTCCACCCGGTTTCCGGCTAAAGCCCTCGCAGATGTTGGCGGAAAATCCATGATTCAACGGGTATACGATCAAGCCACACAAGCCACATCGCTCAACCGTGTGGTGGTGGCTACCGATCACCCCGAAATAGAAAATCATGTGAAGCAATTTGGTGGTGACGTGTGCATGACCAGCGAAAATCATGTAAACGGAACAGACCGGTGTTTTGAAGCCCTTACGCAGCAAGATCAATCGTTTGATTACGTAATTAATATCCAGGGCGATGAACCTTTTATCCATCCGGATCAGATCAATTTGCTCGCTACAGCATTGAACGGTCAAACGGAAATCGCAACACTTATTAAAGCAATCACAGCTCCGGAGCAACTGCTTAGTGCGAATACGGTAAAAGTTGTGTTCAATCGTTCCAACGAAGCCATTTACTTTAGCCGGTCGCCCATTCCCCACATCCGAAATACACCCGAAGATCAGTGGCTTACGGCTCATACGTTTTACAAACACATCGGCCTGTACGCATATCGTTCGGATATTTTGAAAAGCCTGACAACCTTGCCGGTTTCTTCATTGGAAAAAGCCGAATCACTGGAGCAATTGCGGTGGCTTGAAAACGGATTTCGCATCCGCGTGATTGAGACAAAAAAAGAGACCATCGGCATAGACACACCCGATGATCTCCAAAAAGCGCTGGCTTATCTTACTAATCAGTAATACCGGTATGCGGTTCCGTCCACAAAGTCAGTTCGGTAGTTGCTGTATACATCCTTAACGCGATAGCTGAAAGAAATTCGGCTTCCGTATACGGTGCCCACACCATCTACAACATATCCAATTACCGTTTGGCGGGCAATGGAAAATTTATCGTACGAAACCGTAGCGCGAACGCGGATATTAACGGCATAAAAATTTTCCAGCCAGATGGCGTTGGCGCTCCGGTCAGAACGTTCGATCCAAAGCGTATAGCGCGTATAATCATTAAACGTTTCACTATACTCTTCCATATCATAACGCCCGATAATACGATCGCGTGAATCATACTCGGTATCGTAATAGTGAAAATCGCAAGCCGATAACCCGATCAGCGAAGCGAAAAAAATCAACCGTTTCATACTGCAGAAGTTAGTTCACTCACATAAATGCAAGTATGAGGCCAATCCTTAAAAACCCACTTTTTGCTGCTCAGACCCAATAAAATCAACACAAAAACAAGGACATAAAAAAGCCCCGACCGTCTGTCGGGGCTTCTCAAAGGTAAAAAAGTGTCACGCTTTAAGCGTGATTGATAGAAAGGCATACCGGCACCGGCAAAAAATATTTACCACCAACAACCACTACGAATGGAGTAAAATACCAGTCGTGCCGGAAATGCCATACCTTTGAACTCTTTATTCGAAACCGAATCATATTACTTAATCAACCACTTATAGACTATACAACTTAGTCAACATTATCGTGTAAGAATTTATTGTTACCGAGAATGTTATTATCATCGTTCAGGTTGAACTTTGAAATAAATTTCTCAGACGAATGCGGAACGTTATCCATCTTTACCCCCCTGCGCAGGTATGCCGGCAAAGCCCACTTTTCGTTGACCTCTTCCTTGGTCATATCCTGCTTGCGGGCGCTCTTCAGTTGTTCTTTTCGAAGGCGGGCTTGTTCTTCAAGACGTTGCCGGGTTGACCTCAATTCCATCATGCCCTCATCATTCACTTTCTGATCGCTGAAGGTGTCGGGCTTACGGTCAAAGTCTTCATCGTACTCGGCAAACAGTCCATCATCGCCATCCTCATCTTCCGCAAACAAGGGTAGTTTTTCTTCTTCAATATCTTCTTCAATCCGGTTAAAGGGCCCGCTGAATACCACACTTCGTTCCTGGGGCATTTCTTCTTCCGGCTCTTCCTTTGGAGCTTCCAGTATAGGTCCATCATTGGTTTTTAATTCAATGTCGCGCCTTATACTCACAGAATGATCTTGTTCAAAGAGCCAGATCTGGCTGCGATCCAGGTCATGCACCTTTTTTTCTTCAGGCTTCTTCTGCTCCGGTTTGGTAGGCTCTTCTTCGGGTTCATCCGCATGATCAAAGCCGGTTGCAATTACTGTAACCCGCAAACGGTCGCCTAACGTTGTATCCACACCGTGCCCGAAAATAACTTCGGCATCCTGACCGGCCTGCTGCTGGATGTACTCGGTAATTTCCATCAGCTCATCCATTTGCAATTCCGCATCAGCGCCAGATATAATGGAGAGCAGAATTTTACGGGCGCCCATGATGTCACAGTTGTCGAGTAATGGTGAAGACAGCGCACCACTGGCCGCGTTGCGCGCACGATTTTCACCACGCGTTTCGGCTGTACCCATAACCGCGGGGCCGGCATTGTGCATGACGGTGCGAACATCCTGGAAATCAACATTGACATAACCGGTGAGGGTAATAATCTCTGCGATTCCTTTCGCGGCCGTGGTGAGAATATTATCCGCTTGAGCAAACGCTTTACCGATGGCGAGGTTGCCATAAATTTCGCGGAGCTTATCGTTTAGAATTACCAATACCGTATCGCAGCTTTTACGCAGCGCTTGAATCCCGGCATCGGCTAACTCCATTTTCTTTTTTCCTTCGAAGGAAAACGGTGCAGTAACGATACCAACGGTAAGAATGCCCATACTGCGGGCAATTTTTGCAATGACGGGCGCAGCGCCTGTACCGGTGCCGCCACCCATACCTGCTGTTACAAACAGCATCTTAGTACCTTCTAGAAATTCACGAATCTGCTCCTTGCTTTCAAGGGCAGCGCCTTTACCAATTTTCGGATTGGCTCCGCAGCCTAATCCTTCGGTTAAGTCGACACCGATTTGCAATTTGGTAGGCACCGGACTGCTGTTCAGCGCCTGTAAGTCGGTGTTGCACACCACGAATTCTACGTCTTTAATTCCCTGACGGAACATGTGGTTCACGGCATTACTGCCTCCTCCGCCCACTCCAATCACCTTAATGATCGAGCGTTGTGCGCCTGATTGGTGGGGTGGGATCTCGAATTTGTACGATCCGGTTTCAAACATGATGATTATGGTTTAGTGGTTGATTACTCTTTTAGTTTCTGATTCAGTACTCGTTCTTACCATCCAGGTCATCGATTAACAAACTCTTGGTCTTTGTAAGAATTTCGTTAAAGAAATTCCTGGACGAAACGGGATTCTTTGGTTTTACAGACAACTTTTGTGTTTCCCGTGCTTTCCGGTAGTTATCCTGCCGCTCATCAAGTGACCGGAATCCTGACAGAACAAGGCCAACTGCAGTTGCATACATCGGACTTTTCACCGCTTCCACCTTACTCTTGCCGAGGTGTTCGTTCGGATACCCGATACGCGTATCCATGCCGGTCATATATTCCACCAGTTGCTTGAGGTTACTTAATTGTGCACCGCCTCCGGTTATCACAATTCCTCCGGCCAATCGATTTTCAAATCCTGAACTGATAA
>CAZOYJ010000228.1:0-5142 GCA_964583905.1 uncultured Roseivirgaceae bacterium | reverse complement strand
CAGTAAGCCCTCGGAGTTGATGAAACTTCCGAGGGCTTTTTACTTTATGAAATTTTGTTCGATACCTGATTTGCCTTGAAGGAAAACGAATGCCATATAAAAACGTCGCTACACAGAACAGTCATGTCTTTGCCGTGCTGTATGCGACTTTCAAATTAGAATGTCTGAAAATCAGTTAATAAGCCCGATTATTTTTGCTGCCTTCAATGTATTGACATGAATATACCCTCATGGTAAACTACTGCCCGCTTAGCTAATTGGTCCCGTGGTGTAGCGGCCTAACATGCGGCCCTGTCAAGGCCGAGATCGCGGGTTCGAATCCCGTCGGGACCGCAGGTACTAACTCTCCTAATATTGCTACTTTTTGTGAGAGGAAGAAGTGTAAAAGTTGGTTGAATGCCTACTATAACGCTTCCCGTAAGGAAAACTGCTTCAGTCGTGAGCTGGAGCAGTTTTCGTTTTTCAAGGTACGAAATCTTCTGCCATGCAGTGAGTTTGCACTGCATTTCTTCGAGCAATGCCAGTGTAGCACTATTGCTATTTTCTTGCAAGAGTGAACTGGATCGTTCGAATTTTTCTTTTTCAAGATCATATTCATTTCGTTCCAAATGACCCGAAATAAATAGTTCCCGTGCACGATTATAACGCTGTTGTAGTTTTTGCAAAGTGATGCTGTTGTCGAATTGATCCTCTTTGTACGATTGATGCTCTAATATGCTGCGCAACAAGTCAGCAACTTGATCCTCAACCAGGGTTGCACGAATTGGCATCTGTGAACAGATGCCCGACTTCTCAATACGCGTTGTATCGCGATAATAATGATAACCATGCGTAGCACTTGAACCGCGCATCGTCCGACCACAGTGCCCGCATCGCAATATGCCAGATAATGAATAGATTCTGGGCTGGGTTCCATTCTTGAAGCGAGTGGCTCGATATAAAATCTTGCGGAGTTCCTGTACGCGTTCATACTCTGCCAAAGATACGATTGCGGGATGTTTACCCGGAAATATCTCTTGTACCTTTCGCGTGGTTGTTTGTCCCTTTCGAGGTGATCCATAATATGGAATAAACCCCGCATAAAAAATACTGGTCAGGATGTTACGGATCGAGTCCTTTTGAAATGGTCCTGGCCCCTTCTTCCCAGGAATACCACGCGACCGGACAGGCAGATTGTGTTCGTTCAGCCTAAATGTGATTAATCGTTCAGCAATATGCCCATCCGACTCCTCCCCTGTTAGATACCAATCATATACAAGCCGGATAATTTTGCTTTCAATCGGGTGCAAGACCAATCGCTTGCCATCTCCCTTGTTTGGCAGTCCATAATCTGGACAATATCCTTTTCCATTAGGCTCCTTGCAAGCAGAGCACAATCCTCGGCAATATCCATAGGTTGGGTTTCCATTCCAATACCCATCCCGGGCACGCTGTAGTTTCCCCTTTCGCGTTTCCTGGCGTAGATTATCGATATAGATCTCAGCCAGGGTACCCAGCACGGTCAAGGTCAGTTTCCCCCAGACGGTCGTGAAATCCAGTCTCTCCTGCACCGATGCAAAGGCAATATCCCAAGTATTTAGTTGGTCCAGCGCTCCAAGTAAGGCGCGCAGGTGACGATAGAAGCGATCCACCTTATCAACAACAATGACATCGAAACGCCCTGCTTCGGCATCCGCCATCATTTTCTCCAGAGATGGACGGTGGCTGTCTTTTTTCGCAGAGATGCCCGCATCAGTATAAATATGTGTCAATTGCCAGCCTTGCGCTTCCGCAAATTGACGGATATTGTTTTCCTGTGCATCCAAGCTGAACCCATCCACCTGTTCTCGCATGGACACACGCCGATATCCCACGGCTCGAAGTATTTCATTCTTCATCGAACAACCTCCTATTGTGTATAATCACCCGGTGAGACCGCCGGGTCTGTACTCATTTTATCCTTCTCTGTAGGAGCAGTTGGTATGACTGACACGCCGCTTGCTAAAAAACGAAAGATTTCCATCAAGAAAAAGTATGATCCGAAGCCTTTTATTCATCGGATTGAACAGTTGATGGAGGCAAGAAATTTGAGCATGCGCGAAACCGCACTGAGCAGCGGGCTGGACCATCAAGCGATTCGCAGGATCAAGGCAGGCAAACGCCGCCCCGATATGACATACTGCATTCTGCTGGCAAATTTCTTTGAACTCAATCCCAATGAGCTACTGCATCTTGGTGGCTGGCCCACTTTGAAACTCTTTGATATCAAACAAGTGAGCGCCAAGAATCTCCCGCCGGAAGCTGTAAGTGTGGCGCTTGACATTGCGAAAATACCGGACCCAGGCACGCGCAAACAGGTGGCAGAAGCAGTTAAAGTTTTACTAAAGAAATACTTTAGCGATTAAGAAAAAAAGCAGGCTTTTACAGCCTGCTTTTTTCTATTCAACCACGAACATTCCGTCCGATGGAATATCAAGCAGCCTATCAAACGGCTCATGGGGAAGTGCGCAGATCAACTTTCCCTCGTTGTTGAAATACAGGCTGTCAAAAATGATGCCCAACAGAATGTGCTTATCTCCGTTTTGAAGATTCTGCCAGAAGGTTCCAAAAGGGCGAAGTTCTTTGAGAACTTCCCGCCCTTCCAGCTTGGAGGTGGGCATCAGTTCTTTGAGGGAATTTTGCAACAGGTGTGTCTTGCGCCGAAGTTCCGGGCCAGAGATATACCCAGCCTCGTGCAGGTCTTTTAGTTTCTGCAATTCCTGTCGGAAGGTATGCCCAGCCCGATCTACTGCCGCCATACCATCATCGTCTAGAAAATAAGCGGCAATCATGTCCTCCCATTCGTGAGGGATTACCATTTGGGAAACAAGACGGTCGATCTGTTCCTCCAACTTTCTTGCGGGGATCTGCTTGTGGCGGGCAAGCAATTTCTGATCTGCTGTGTTCATGATCGGATTTACTCCTTCAATCCGAGACGTTTTCCTGTTTTTCCTTCTACTGGGTGCCAGATCCTGAGTGTACGAACAACGGTAGTAGATATACCCACCTCCACCGGTCGAACCGCGTAGCGTAAATTCCTTCTCAAGCGCGTCATAACATTCCCAGCAACGCGCAACTCCACTGAGCGGGTATTTGCGCGCTGGGACTCCTTGCTTTTGTGCAGAAGACCCGGCGCGTGTCTTTTTTAGTGACTGAACTTCCTGCCAGAGGGAATAGGGGATCAACGGTTCATGCTTGGCAGGATAAAGATTCAATATCTCTCGAGCATTACCATTTATCTTCGGGTTGGGAATGTTTTCCGGATGCTCCAGATCGTCTTCCATACTTAGCGGCGGGCGCCGCCTTTCTGGTATATAGCCAGCATAGTCGGGATTGGAGAGAATGACCCGAATGCTTTCACGGTTAAATTCCTGCTCACCCTCCTTGCGTTTTTTTCCGTAAAGCCCTCGCGGGCGAAATTTCACCTGAGAACCATCTGGAAGGGTCACAAACGAATTATTGAGGTAATCCTGAATATCACGGAAGCTCAACCCCTGTTGATAGAGATCGTAGATCAGCACAATCGCGTGTCGATCGATTGGATGAGGAATCATCAACTTGCCACGCATACTCTCCGGTCGATCAAGCCCACCATATAACGGACAGTAATTTTTGCCATTGAAGTCCGTACAGGTTGAGCAAAGTCCGTTGCAATAACCGAGCGGATATCTTCCCAATTGCTTGCCTTTTGAACGGACATTTCCAAGGATTTCCCGGTTCCTATCACTGGTTTGTGAGACATATGCTTCAGCCAGGCTCGAAAGAACGGCAAGGACCAATCGTCCCCACCAAGTGCCCGTGTCAATGTTCTCTGTGACAGACATCAACTTGACATGATGTCTTTTCAACAAATCAACCAATTCCAATGTGGATTTATGATTGCGGAAGATACGATCAATGCGATGCACTAGAACAACATCGATACGACCTGACTTGATCTCATGCAAAAGATTTTGAAATCCTTCACGTTTACTATTTTTGCCAGACCTATCGGCATCTTCAAAAAAGAGGACTTCCTTAGCGCCATGCTCCCTGGCAAACTTTTCGGCTGCCTCCGGTTGATATTCCATTGAATACCCAGGATCCTTCGGATCAACCCGCGATTTGCGGGAGTAGACCGCCCAGACATTGTCTGGGCGGCTTTTTGCTACCTCTTCAGATATAAGGCGGTTGATCTCGCCTTTATCAAAGGGGAATTTATTGGTCATTGACTGGCTTCTCCTTTTTGGGTGGTTTCTGTTCTGATATCTTTTCCGGCTGAGGTTTATTCACATTCTTCTTGATATTACGAAGTATGCGCCCCAATTCACGGATGAAGTCTTGCACGCGTTTCTTTTCTGAAGGGTTGAGATCGTTATTGTTGGTATTGGAGGACATGATTGTAAGCTCCTTTGTCTGCTGACCAGACAATTATGCTCACCGGTGAGATGATAGAATTCCATGGTGTCAAAATTCTAGATCTCCACAAGAAGCAAAGCCATGCCATTTTTTCCGCAAATCGGGGCCATTTCTCCGCAAAACTCATAAATAGTTATTTATCATGCCAACAAGGACCCAAAAAAATCTGAAAACATCAAAGCGCACAAAGAAATTACAGAAAAAATTCGACCCTTTACACGAGGTGATATATAACCGCAAACCTCACCAATGGCTTGTCATATTAAGAGCCAAAATGGCGGAGAAAAAAATCACTCCCAAAGACCTGGAAGCGCCAAAGGTTATCAGTGAGGAAAGCGTACACAGAATCCTGAACAATGAGCATGCCAGCAATCGCAGGATTGATACATGGCGCGGCTTAATTCATAGCCTCTTTGCAAAAAAAGTCTTTGAGACTTCAACGGAAATTCTTGACTGGCTGTTGATAGACCCAGTTTTTCCGGATCGACAACTATGTACGAAACTGGCAATTAATATCACAGCTGCTAAAAACGTCAAGTTTAGCGACATAAAGGACCCCATTGAATACGCAAAAAATCGTGGTTGGTGGGTAAGATATCCAAAAACGCCGGACACGAGATATTACTTAAGCAGAAATCAAGTTGAACAGGATGTTCTTCATTCTATTCAATCTGTTAATTTTCTTCGGATCACACCCATTTACAATGCAGTAATATGCCATGGTGT
>CAZOYJ010000227.1:0-5149 GCA_964583905.1 uncultured Roseivirgaceae bacterium | reverse complement strand
TACGCCAAAGGTTCCAGTGATCTTGAGGCCCAACTGTTCAGCATACCTTCGTCCTTTGTAATCGTCTATGATTAATAAACAATCAGTCTGTTCGAGTGCAAATGCTATTGCGCTGGCTTCTCCTTTGTCTAGCGAGGCTTCAAGAATTTTCTGATACTTCTTATTAGTTGGTTCTTGAATTGAAAACCAGTTAGGTAACTCTTTCTTAAATTCGAGAGCTATTTCCGGTGTGATAATAATTTGTCCGTAGAGTTTATTTAAAAGCCTTAGTTCTCCAATCTTGTCGAGGAGAATTAAACAACTGGTGTCAGAGAGTATAATCTTTTGCATTCTCAACGTCACGGTCAAGGTCTGAGGGTGGATAATTGAAAACAGAAACCCCAAAGGAACCAAGGATTTCCATGAATGCTCTTTTCGACAATCCAACCAATTCAGCAGCTTGTCCTAATGAAAGTTTCCCTTTTTCGTACAGCCTGCATGCTATTACCATCCGGGCTTCTTTGTCGTCAAAGTCCACTGTGTCCGGTATAGTTATGGTCAATGTTTTCATGTTCCAAATTTACCATTTTATTATCACTTTTTCTCCGCTTTCCAGAGTTCCCGGGGCTTTGTGCGCTTTGAGTAAACCTTGATGCGCTTTGTGCCTTTTTGATTTTTTACCAGCGAAGTACGTATTTCAGAGTTAATATCCTCATAAGCCTGTAACCTTCCCCTCATTCCTGAGTATTGCATGCAACGATTTTAACTGGCCGGTGTCCTTTTGTCGTTTTTAATCCAGACCTCATGCTCAAACATTACATCACCATCATCTACCGGAATTTTATCCGAGCCAAAGGCTACTTCCTCATTAACCTGACCGGCCTCGCTACCGGACTGGCCTGTACACTGCTTATTTATGTATGGGTGCGCGATGAATGGCGCATGGATAAATTCCACGAAAACGACAGCCGGTTGTACCAGGTGATGGAACATCAGCAATATGCCACCGAAATTATGACCACCACTTCCACACCCGGCATTCTGGCCGAAACCCTGAAGGAGGAAGTGCCTGAAATAGAATATGCCGCCACAACCACCTGGATCCAGGATTACACGCTCTCCATCGGTGAGCACAACGTAAAGGCAAAAGGCTACCATGTGGGTTCCGATTTCTTTAACCTCTTCACCTACCGGCTTATTGAAGGTACACCGGAACAGGTGCTGAGCGACAAATACGCCATGGCCATTTCACGCGACCTGGCCATCCGGCTGTTCAATACCGATGAAAACATTATTGGTAAAACCGTTGAACTGCAGCACAAGAAAACGTTTACGGTGGGCGGGGTGTTCGAGAACATTCCGACAACCTCTTCATACCAGTTCGATTTTGTGATGAACTTCGAAGAGATGAAAGCCGAGCAGGAGTGGTTGCGGAGTTGGGGCAGCAACGGCCCGGCACCGTTCATCACGTTGCACGCTGGCAGTGATGCCGCTGCTGTAGAAGAAAAAATCAAGGATTTTGTGAAAGCGCGCAACGAGCAATCCAATGTAACGCTGTTTCTGAAGCCGTATGCCGAACGTTACCTGTACGGCCGCTACCAGGATGGGAAATTGATCGGTGGGCGGATTGAATACGTGAAGTTGTTCAGCATCATTGCCGCATTTATCCTCATTATCGCCTGTATCAATTTCATGAATTTATCCACAGCCCGGGCTTCGCGCAAAGCAAAAGAAGTGGGCATTAAAAAATCCATCGGAGCCCAGCGCAAGTCGTTGATAATTCAGTACCTGAGCGAATCACTGGTGGTAGCATTCCTGTCGTTGCTACTCGCCATGCTGGTGGTGTGGTTGTTCTTACCTCAATTCAACCTGATAACCGATAAGAAGATCACTTTGTCGGTACAGGATGTGGAATTACTACTATCGTTTGTAGCCGTTACTGCGTTCACCGGACTGTTGGCGGGGAGCTACCCGGCCGTATTTCTTTCGGGATTCCGGCCAGCGGTTGTGTTGAAAGGCGAATTAAAAGGCTCGTGGGGCGAACTGTGGGCCCGGAAAGGATTGGTGGTGTTTCAGTTTTTCCTGTCGGTGATTTTAATTGTGTCGGTATTGGTGATTTACAACCAGATTGCTTTTGTGCAAAGTAAAAACCTGGGCTACAAAAAAGAAAACCTGATCCGCATCCCCATTGAGGGGAATGTAGAGAAATCGCTCGAATCGTTTCTGAATGAAGTGAAGAATGTGCCAGGCGTCATCAACGCCTCAAGCATGGGCCATAGTTTGCTGGGGCGTAATAACAATACCAGCGGATTACAGTGGGAGGGAAAAGATCCGGAAGAAATTATTTTGTTTGAGAACGTCCGCGTAAACTACGACATGCTCGAAACACTGGGTGTCGAACTGGTGGACGGCCGATCCTTTTCACGCGAACAAAGTGCCGACACGGCCAAGATCATCTTCAATGAAACCGCCATCCGGGTGATGAACCTGGAGGATCCGATCGGAAAAACCATTAATCTTTGGGGCCGCTATGATCTTGAAATTGTAGGCATCGTGAAAGATTTTCATTTCCAATCGCTGCACGATCAGGTTAATCCTTTATTCTTTGTGTTGAACCCGCGCAATACGTGGAACGTCATGATCAGCCTGGAAGGCGGGAAGGAGAAAGAAACCCTCGAAGCCCTCGCGCAACTGTACACAACATTCAATCCGGGCTTTACTTTTGATTATAAATTCCAGGACGAAGACTACGCCCGCATGTATCGATCGGAGCAACGCGTAGCTTCCTTGTCGGGATATTTTGCAGGCTTTGCCGTGTTAATATCCTGTCTCGGACTCTTCGGTTTAGCCGCCTTTACAGCCGAACGCAGGCAAAAAGAAATCGGCATCCGGAAAGCGCTTGGCTCTTCTGCATCAAATATTGTAATGCTGCTTTCGGGCGACTTTACCAAAATGGTGTTGGTCTCAATCGCCTTGGGGTTACCCGTAAGTTATTGGCTGCTAAGCCAGTGGCTCGAAAAATTCGCCTTCCACATCGAACTGGAAGCCTGGTATTTTGTTGCCGCAGGATGCATCGCCATGTTTGTAGCGTGGATAACGGTGGCTTCACAGGCCATTAAAGCAGCAACCATTAACCCGGTGAAGTGTTTGCGAACGGAATGAATACCGGAATACCGACAGGGCACGTTTTCATTTCCTGCTGATCCCGTCAGCCTGCACAAAAGCGCTTCGGTAATGGAAGTCTGATTTGCATTGAGAATCATTAAAAGGTTTCTGCCATTTCAATGATTTCTGTGGGAAACAAGGCATGTGCATAGGGCCGGTTATTTAGAAAAGTTCCCGTTTTCGGTACACCGGAGAAAGCATCACCTTCAACAAAGAAAATGAATATGCTGGCAGAAAATCAGCTTTGAATGATTCCAGTCAGTTGATGCGCCTAAAATAGAAATGGGGGCCTTTTATGGGTTAAAATAAAATATCATAGTCACTATTAACCTGCATGTTAATTAATCGATATTTGTAAAAACCTTGCCTTTTTATGCACACGCTGATTATTGTAGTCTTTGTCATAGGCTACGTGTGTATTGCTCTTGAACATACTATTAAAATCAATAAAACGGCAACGGCAATTGTAACCGGCATTCTTTGTTGGACGCTGTTCATGTTCTCTTCTCCTGAAGGACTGGAGCAAAGCGTAGATTACCGCAAGTTTGAAAATATTCTTAAAACGGAAACGGGTTCTCCTGAGCTTGCGGAGCTTTCTTCCGCTGAACTGCACCGCGAATTCGTTACCTATTCCCTTACCAGCCACCTGGGTGAAATTGCGCAAATCCTTTTCTTTTTACTAGGTGCTATGACCATTGTTGAACTGGTAGATGCCCACCAGGGATTCCGGTTTATAACGGATCGCATCAGAACTAAAAATATTCGCGTTTTACTCTGGACGGTTTGCTGGATCACTTTTTTTCTTTCCGCCATTCTCGACAACCTGACAACCACGATTGTCATGGTCTCGCTGATACGAAAGCTTGTACCCGATAAGCAAACCAAATTGTTTTTCGCCAGCATGATTGTTATAGCGGCCAATGCCGGAGGCGCCTGGACCCCTATCGGTGACGTTACCACGACTATGCTTTGGATAGGCGGACAAATTACTACACTCAACATTATTAAGGTACTGTTACTGCCCAGCCTGGTGTGCATGGTCACACCGCTTCTGATTATACATTTCCTCATGAAAAAACAATTCGGTGCAACCGATGAGGTTCCATTGCCCGCAAGCCACAGCGGGGCACACGGAAAAATAATGCTGATATTGGGCGTAGGGGCTTTAATTTCTGTTCCAGTTTTTAAAACGTTAACACACATGCCACCTTTCAGTGGTATTTTGCTGGGCCTGGGAATATTGTGGATAATCTCTGAAATAATAAATTCCGAACAGGATGAAGCGATAAAAAAGCATTATACCGTAGCGGGGGCATTATCCAGAATAGATGTACCCAGTGTCCTCTTTTTTCTTGGAATTCTTCTTGCCGTGGGCGCGCTGGAATCCATGCAGGTACTCCACAAATTGGCCCATTTTCTTGACACGACCATTGGCGACCAGCGGACGATCATTACACTCATTGGTATGCTCTCAGCAATTGTTGACAATGTACCGCTGGTGGCCGCCAGCATGGGCATGTACGATGCCACGCGTTTTCCAACCGACCACATGGTTTGGGAATACCTGGCCTATTGTGCAGGCACTGGCGGAAGTATCCTTATTATTGGCTCAGCAGCGGGTGTGGCCGCTATGGGCATGGAGAAAATTGACTTCATCTGGTATGTGAAGAAGGTAAGCCTGTTGGCCTTATTGGGTTATCTGGCAGGCGCGGCAGTTTATATTTTAATGCACCATATTCAATAGCCCTCAATACATCCATGACCCTATAAAATTACAAACTGTATGCTTTTACCAATGTTATTACTTTTGGTCGGCTTTGTCATACTTATTAAAGGTGCCGATTTTCTTGTGAATGGCGCATCGTCAATAGCCAAAAAATTCGGAATATCCAACCTTGCCATCGGGTTAACGGTGGTTGCCTTTGGCACCTCCATGCCTGAACTTATTGTCAGCCTTATGGCCGCCACAAAAGGCCAGAATGATGCCTCTTTCGGCAATGTGATC
>CAZOYJ010000226.1:0-5160 GCA_964583905.1 uncultured Roseivirgaceae bacterium | reverse complement strand
CGCATTATAATCGGCCTGGATTTTTCTTCTGCGGTTGGTTTCGTCAATGGCCAGGTGCATCGATTCGGTTATTTTATCGGCATACATAATTACCCGGCCGTTCACATTCCGGGCGGCACGGCCGATGGTTTGAACTAAGGATCGCTGATTGCGGAGAAATCCTTCTTTATCGGCATCGAGGATGGCCACCAGCGAAACCTCGGGCAGGTCAAGTCCTTCGCGCAACAAATTCACGCCCACCAGTACATCGAAAATGCCAAGCCGGAGTTCGCGCAGAATTTCCACACGGTCCAGTGTTTCCACTTCCGAGTGGATGTACCGGCATTTAACCGTTGCGCGTTCCAGGTACTTGGTTAGCTCTTCGGCCATGCGCTTGGTTAGCGTGGTTACCAGTACGCGTTCGTGCTTCTTTACCCGTTCGTCAATTTCTTCCAGTAAATCATCCACCTGGTGGCGGCTGGGGCGCACATCAATCTCCGGATCCAGCAGGCCGGTAGGACGGATGAGTTGCTCCACTACCACGCCTTCCGACTTGCGCAGTTCATACTCTGCCGGAGTGGCGCTTACATATACAACCTGGTTGATGATGGATTCAAATTCGTTGAAGGTAAGCGGCCGGTTATCCAGCGCGGCCGGAAGCCTGAACCCATAGTCCACCAGGTTTACCTTGCGGGAACGGTCACCGCCCCACATGGCCCTTACTTGAGGAATGGTCACGTGACTTTCGTCAATGATCATCAGGAAGTCATCCGGAAAATAATCCAGCAGGCAGAAGGGACGTGCCCCGGGTTGTCTCCGGTCGAAGTAACGCGAATAGTTTTCAATGCCTGAGCAGTAGCCCAATTCACGCATCATCTCCATGTCGAATTCAGTACGCTCTTTCAAACGTTTGGCCTCCAGGTGCCGCTTTTCCGATTCAAACATGTGTACCTGGGCCACCATGTCGTCCTGGATTTCGCGAATGGCCAGTTGCAGGGAGTCTTTTCCGGTTACAAATAAGTTGGCCGGAAAGATGGTCACCACGTTTTCGTCTGAGATTTTTTTCCCGGTAAGCGGATCAATCCGCTGGATGGATTCAATTTCATCACCCCAAAAGTAAATGCGGATGGCGTAATCGGCATACGCCAGAAAAATATCTACGGTATCGCCTTTCACGCGAAACGTTCCCCGTTTAAAGTCGACTTCGGTGCGGTGGTACAAAATATCCACCAGGGCAAAGAGTAATTTGTTTCGGGCTATGGTTTCGTTAACGTTTAGCTTGATTACGTTCTTTGCGAATTCCTCCGGATTACCAATACCGTAGATGCAGGAAACCGAAGCCACAACAATCACGTCTCTTCGTCCGGTGAGCAGAGCTGAGGTTGCACTAAGCCTTAGTTTTTCTATTTCTTCGTTGATGGACAGGTCTTTTTCAATGTAGAGATTGGAGGAGGGTAGGTAGGCTTCGGGTTGGTAATAATCGTAGTAGGAAATAAAATATTCAACCGCATTTTCGGAAAAGAAATTTTTAAACTCGCCATACAATTGCGCGGCCAGGGTTTTGTTGTGGCTCAACACCAGCGTGGGCTTGTTTACGTTGGCAATCACGTTGGCCATGGTAAAGGTTTTGCCCGAGCCGGTTACGCCCAGCAAGGTTTGGTGCGCCTCACCGCGTTCGAGGCCTTCCGTTAATTGCTTGATGGCCAGGGGCTGGTCTCCGGTGGGCTCGTATTCACTGGTGAGTTTAAAATCCATACGGCCAAAATTACGGATACTGAAGGGAAAAAGTTCTGACCTCAAAATCTATATTCTGTGAAATAAAAAAGGCCAGCAACGAGGCTGACCTTTTTTTCAGGAGTAAAGGTTTATAGCGTTCTTTTCCCTGACCATTTCCCAGTTTTGCCGTCTGAAGGGGATTGCCAATCACCCGAAGAATTATCGCCTTGAATTTTACCGGTGATAGTAACCGGGCAGGTTACACATTGCAGTGCCTCGTTACTGAGTATTCCATAGAATTTAGTGCTGTTGGTTTTGCCATCCTCCCTTGCCACAATGATCCATTCATCCTCTTTTGTAAACATATTGAATGTGCCGTTGGCTCCACCCGAGAACCTGCCCTCAAACACCCGGATTAACGAAGTAGACAATTCCTTGGCAATCTCAATCTCGGCATTTGGGTGCCCGGGAATTACGATGTCAAAAATTTCAACTGATCCACCATTGGCGGAAACATAAAAACCAATAGAAATTCCTTTTGAAGAGTTGGTGAAGTAAGCCTCCAACCCGGTGTCGGCATTATAGGTGCCGGTAGTTTGAAGGGTAATGTTTTCTCCGTCAAGCATCAGAATCGCTACAATCGAATTGCCATTATTGGCAATATCGAATTTTATTGTACCGCTCGATCCGATAAAGAGTCCTTTATAAATCCCTTTACCGCTGTTGTCGTTGGCGGCAACCGCTTCAGGGGTGTCAACACACGTTGAACAGGTGTATGGTGCATCATCGTCATCACTGCACGAAATAACCAGGCATGCCAGCAAGGCCAAGGTAGAAAAGATCTTGGTTTTCATAGTTTTGTTTTGTAAGGTTTATGATCAAAGTAACATAGCCTTACAATTTCGGGCAATGTGAGAAAAGTAGTATTTCTTAAGGGCATGGATTAGCCACAAGGGGATGGAGTATGCGATGTTTATCCTGTTTGAGTTTCGCAGGAAAGTACCGGATAGTATCTTTTAATTATTCCAGATTTGCCATGATTTTTCGGCCTGCACGTGAAGCATTTCCAATCCGTTTTTAATGGTAGCCCCGCGCATCTCGGCCTTTTGCAGGAACATGGTGCGGGCCGGGTTATAGATCAGATCGTACACGTAATGATTTTTAGTCAGGCATTCGTAGGGTATGGGCGGAAATAAATCCGTTTGCGGATACATCCCAAGAGGAGTCGTGTTAATAATGAGTAAGGATTTTTTAATGAGACTGGTGTCTTGCTTCAGGTCTTCATAGGTAAGATCGCCTTTGCTTTTCTCGCGCGATACCAATTGGAAGGAAATGTTGAGCTTGGCAAGCGCCTGGCGCACCGCTTTAGATGAACCGCCTGTGCCCAGCACCAGCGCGGTGAAGGTAACATCTTTCGGTAACCACTTTTCCAGGGTTTCATGAAAGGCATCCGAATCGGTATTATACCCTTTCAGTTTTCCTTCCTGGATTTTTACTACGTTTACCGCGCCAATTTGTTTGGCTGCCGGATCAACCTCGTCCATGTATTTCAGGATTTGCTCCTTGTACGGAAGTGTAACGTTTAGACCGCTTAATCCTTTTGTGTTCTTAAGCAAAGCCTCAATCTCCTGGATTTTTTCCAGGGGAAATAATTCGTAGTGATGATCGCGCAACCCTTCGCGAAAAAATTTTTCATCAAAGTAAGATTTCGAAAAAGAATGGCTAACAGTGGCCCCAATGAGCCCGAATATTTTTTCCATTTTAGATTTAAGGTTTTAGTCTAACAGCAATCTTTTCAATCATTACTACAATAAACACGCCCAGCGCCATCATTAAAATAGCCTGGAATACGAGGGGGTCGTTGCCGGTTTTTTCAAAGAAGTCCCAAGGTAATACACTTTTATCAAATGCGGGTACCTGTTTACCTGAATGGTCTAGCCGGAAGGCGATTACTTCCTTCCAGGGCCAGACCTTGTTAAGCGAACCGAGCATAAAGCCGCCTAATAAGGCTAATGCCGGATAGCGGTAGTTATTAAGTATCCAGCTTAGCAAACGAGAAAAGCTCAATAACCCAACTACGCAACCCAATGCAAATACCAGGATGGTTGGCCAGTCGGCTTGGGTTAATGCCTGCATCATGTATTCGTATTTACCCAGCAACAACAGGATGAAGGCACCGGAAATGCCGGGCAAAATCATAGCGCAGATGGCGAGTGATCCGGCCAGAAAAATAAACCATAGGGCTTCGGGCGTTTGTGCCGGTGACAGGATGGTGATGGCGTAAGCCGTTGCGATGCCGGTAATAAAGGAAACCACAATGCCGCCATGCCATTTTTTGATTTCGCGTAAGATGAGTGGCGATGAGATCAGGATCAAGCCGAAGAAAAACGACCACACATGAATGGGGTGTTCGGCCAGCAAAAAGTTCATCAGCCTGGCCAGCGATAGCAGGCTGGTTAATATTCCGCCAAGCAGTACCGTCAGGAAAGTGCCGTTTATTTTTTTCCAAAAGTCGGCAAGGCGAAACGAACGTAACAGGGCTAATGCCTCCAGATCGATGGAGCGGATGGCGTGCAGTAATTCCTCATAAATTCCGGTGATGAACGCAATGGTTCCACCTGAAACTCCGGGAATAACATCGGCCCCGCCCATGCCCATTCCTTTAAGAAAAATAAAAATATAATCCTTGAATCTACGCAACGCTTACTCGATATAAAAAGGAGGGGTTGACTTGTCTACTTTGCGTTCAATACCCAGGAAATGTAAAAAGGTATCGCCACGTAATCCTAATCGAATGGTTTCGAGCGGAATCACTTCATTCGGTGCAATATTGCCCAGGTTTACATTGGCCCCCAATAGTTTTATAAACCATACCTGTTGAGCTTTTTGAGGCGCTTCCCAGATAATTTTTTCAAACGGAATCTTGGTCAGGATTTCCTGCACCAAACCTGAACGCACTTCACCGGTAGAACGGAAGAGACCAACGTTACCGCCTTCGCGCGCTTCACCAATTACTTTCCAGGCACCGGCTTCCAGTTCTTTTTGCATCAGTTCTATCCACATGTAGGGGGGAATGATTTTATCGGCATCCTTGGAGCCTACTTCGGATAAAACGGTCACCTGTTCCGAGAGCTGGGCGATGCAATCGCATTTTTTATCGTGATCCAGATCGATGGAGCCGTCTGATACTTCTGCGAAGTCCATGTTGTACTTATCCAATACCTTCCGGTAATCCTCAAACTGGTCGCGTACGATAAAGGCTTCAAACAAGGTGCCGCCAAAATAGGTAGGGATGCCCGCGTCTTTGTACACCTTTAGTTTTTCTTTCAGATTGGGGGTAACATAAGAAGTTGCCCAGCCTAATTTTACAATGTCGACATGATCGGCACAGGTATCTACAAAATCCTGCGCTTCCCGAACGCTCAGGCCTTTATCCATGGCCATCGTAAAACCATATTGCCTGGG
>CAZOYJ010000225.1:0-5163 GCA_964583905.1 uncultured Roseivirgaceae bacterium | reverse complement strand
TGATCGTCAACAAAAACCTCAAACACCTCCGCCTCAAACACGAACTCACACAAAAGCAGTTTGCCGAAAAACTGGGCTTGAAACAATCCGTTATCGGAGCGTACGAAGAAGAGCGCGCCACACCGCCCCTGCCCGTGCTGTTGGATGCATCCCGGCTTTTTAAGGTGAGCATGGATGTACTTACCCGGAAAGACCTGAGTAAGCTTCTGGAAACCGATTGGAAAACCTCCGCTGTTGAAAAAGAAGTGCTGGCCATTACCGTTGATGCCTCCGGCAAAGAAAACGTAGAGTTCGTTTCGCAAAAAGCATCAGCCGGGTACTTGGCCGGGTACCAGGACCCGGAATTCATAGCCGAGCTACCGAAAATCAACATGCCGGTATTGCCAAAAAATAAAACGTACCGGGCGTTTGAAATCCAGGGCGATTCCATGGTGCCGGTTCAACCGGGTTCCATCTTATTTGGGGAGTATGTGGAAAATCTCCACGCCATAAAAAACGGTAAGTCTTATGTGCTGGTAACCGGGCAGGAGGGCATCGTGTTTAAACGCGTTTTCCGATTTGATGAGGATAACGAAAAATTATTGCTCGTTTCGGATAACCGTCAATACCAACCGTATGCGATCTCCGCCAGCGATGTTCTGGAGATCTGGAGCGTACGTGCCTATTACTCCACCAATCTTCCGGAAGCCGATTATGCTGCCTCTTCACTTACGGATCAATTAGCCCTGCAATTACTTCAGCTTCAGGAGCAGTTGAAGACTAAGAAAAGGTAGCCCTGTTGCTCTGTGATTTGTGCTTCCGTTCCTTTGTGGTTAAAAGGATATTTTATTTTAACCACAGAGGGCACAGAGTTTTCGCAGAGGGCACAAAGAAATTCCTTATTTTCAGGTTTTTATATGATTTATGATTGCCGTTATCCAGCGCGTGTCTTCCTGTTCTGTCGAGATCAATAAATCCATCAAATCGTCCATACAAAAAGGTTTATTGATTTTGCTGGGCATTGAAGATGCCGACACCACCGAAGACATTGAGTGGCTTACCCATAAAATCGTGAATCTTCGCATTTTTAATGATCCCGAAGGTGTAATGAACATAAGCGTAAAAGATAATGGTGGCGATCTTTTGGTGGTCAGCCAGTTTACACTTCATGCCAGCACAAAAAAAGGAAACCGTCCTTCGTACATCAAAGCTTCCAAACCCGATTTTGCCATTCCCCTGTATGAAAGATTTCTGGATAATTTAGCGGTCGTTCTGGGCAAACCGGTTTACAGCGGTACGTTTGGGGCCGATATGAAAGTTGCACTGGTTAATGATGGCCCTGTTACCATCATCATCGACACAAAAAATAAACTATGAACGAACGAATCAGAATTATCCAGGGAGACATTACCCAACTGGAGGTTGACGCGATTGTAAACGCTGCCAACAGCGGCCTTCGCGGAGGAGGCGGTGTGGATGGCGCCATTCATCGCGCAGGCGGCCCGGCCATTATGGAGGAATGCCTCAAGATTGGCGGCTGTCCGACAGGCGAGGCGGTGGTTACAACGGGCGGAAAGCTGAGAGCGAAATTTGTTATTCATACCGTTGGACCGGTGTGGCGGGGCGGCAACCTGAAGGAGGAAGAACTGCTGGCCGGTTGTTACCGCAACAGTTTGAAACGCGCTGTTGAAAACCAGGTCAAGTCGATTGCTTTTCCCAACATCAGCACAGGCATTTACAGTTTCCCAAAACAGCAGGCCGCTGAACTGGCCGTGCGCGAAGTAAAAAAATTTTTACAGGCCAACGACAGCATCCGGCAGGTCATCTTCTGTTGTTTTGACCGTGAGAATTATGATCTTTACACCAAACTGTTGCAACCGTAACCGGGTGATCCTGTGAAGCTTGTTAATTCCATTCCATCAACCTCCACCATTCTAAAATTTGTCTCCGTATTTTTTCTGAGCTGTTTATGCGCATCGCATCTGCGAGCCCAGGATTGTGCTACGGTTGAGCATAATCATGACCTGTTTAAAAAAGGAACAATCCGCGAAAGCGATACCCAGTTTGAACACTGGATAAAACAACAACTCGAGTTGTACCGGCACCAGCAGGCCTTGTTTCGAAAAAAAATTTCTGCCTACCAACTCCGTGTAGTCGTACACATTATTCACAACGGTGAAGCCATCGGCATAGGTACCAACATTCCCGATGCCCAGGTAGAATCACAAATTGCCGTACTCAACAAAGATTTTAACCGGCTCAATACCGATGCGGGCAGCACGCCTGCCGAATTTCAGCCGATAGCTTCCGCCATAAACCTTGAATTTGTGCTGGCTGGTATCAACCGGGTTCAAGGAACCAAATCTACCTGGACTCGCGAAGACGATGAAGCCCTGAAGGCACTCAGCTACTGGCCTGCCGAACACTATATTAATATCTGGGTGTGCAACCTTACCAGTTTCAGGGGCTATGCCCAGTTTCCACTTTCCACCCTTCCGGGTGTGGAAATTAAACCCACCTTGCGACTTACCGATGGCCTGGTGGTGGGCTACCGGTTTTTCGGATCAATTGATGACGGAGCTTTTGATCTGAATCCAAATTTTAACCAAGGCCGCACCACTACACATGAAATGGGGCACTTCCTGGGGCTTCGCCACATTTGGGGCGATGAAAATGATTGCTCGGGCACGGATTATGTTCAGGATACGCCTCCACAGAAAGGAAGTACAAACGGCTGCCCTCCGCACCCTCAAAAAAGTTGCCCGGACGAGAACCCCGTGAACAAGATGTTTCAGAATTACATGGACTTCACCCACGATGCGTGTATGAACCTGTTCACGAAGGGACAAGTTGAGCGCATGATGGTTATTTTGGAGAACAGTCCGCGCAGGGCCAGCTTGCTGCTGCCACTTGATCCGCAAAATCCGGATTATCCCGATTATGCCTTCGAAAAAATCTTTTCCCCCAACGGTGATGGCATCAACGACTACTGGCGATGGACCAACACCCTGGAGTACGAGGGGTGCAAACTCACCATCTTCAATCGATTTGGTAAACCGGTATACGAAAAAGTATCATACGATAATTCCTGGGATGGCCGGTCTTCAGACGGTTTTATTCTTGAAGCCGGAGCCTACTACTTCATTATCCGGTGCGATGGTAAAAAAGATCTTAAAGGAGGCGTACAACTTGTGCGGTAAACAGAATGAAAAAACGTTTGGTACTTCGGCTCATTTTCCTCCTCGCACCCTTCATAGCAGTTGGGCAAAACACCTTGGACTTCCGTCAGTTTTATTTTAACCCGTTTCTGTTTAACCCGGCCTATACCGGCCTGAACGGGTATACCGAATTTTCGCTGGCGCACCGACAACAATGGGTGGATTTTGAAGGCTCACCGGTGGCTTCGGGCTTCAGTGTTCAGCTCCCGCTGAAAAAACGAGCATCGCTCGGCTTTAATTTCTTTACCCAAAAAGCGGTAGTCTTGCGTACGTCATCCGCCCAATTTGCGTTTGCTTATGCTGTACCGATCGGATCCAATCAATCGCTCCGGTTTGCCCTTTCAGGCGGAGTGGGCTTTCACAACCTCGACCTGGAAGGCCGCGACTACAGCAATGACCCGTTGATTATGCGGGCAGCCGAGAACCGCGTTTTCGCACAGGGAAGTTTTGGCCTGTTATATACTTATGGTGATTTAACCCTTGGCATTGCCTTGCCCACCTTGTTTAACCAACAGGAAACCGGGGCCGGGGTATTGGAAACCCATCCGTTGGAACAATTGGTTAATCAACTTTATTCGGTACGCTATAAAGTGGAGCTGAACGACAAACGTTTTTGGGTAGAGCCCTATTTCTTATACCGCCTGAACCGCGACATGCAAAATTACTGGGAATTGGCGGGCATCGTTCATTTCGAAAACCGGTTGCGGGCAGGCTTGTCGCTTCAGCAACATACCGGATTAGCCTTTTTTATAGGCATGACCTTTCGCGATAACTACCGGATCGGGTATGGCTATGAAGTGCCCCGTAAGAAATCTACCGGCAGCAGTTCACACGAGTTTCTGTTAAGCATGCGGCTGGGTGAAAAATCACCAGTAAAATCCGAAGCAACAGACTGACATTTTTTTATCATTAACCAACAAATTTATTACACAGAAATACCCATACTAATAGGTTGACTTATCTGAAGACCCTGGCATTTGGATATGGGACTTAGCCCATGCCCCTATTCTCAATATGAATTGCAAACCATTAATAATCTAGTTATTACGTGTTGTTAAAGGTAAACCCGGGTACATACCCATTTTTAGGTATGGGTAAAAACTATTTTTTACACTTCATCATTCCTTCATAATCCTACACCATATTTGATTATTAATTTTAATTTCTAACTCAAAACCTAAAAACAAAAACTCTATGACAAAACGTAGTTGGCTTACCCTTACGAGGGTTTTGGTTGCTGTTGTGTTAATGGCAACCTGGTCTGCATGTACAGACAACAATCTGATTTCACCAAATGTTGACGATTCTGCAGCATTTCTTGCAGAATGGGCAAGTGAACCGGTTTCAAATGAAGGAGTTACTCCTTACATAATTCCCGGTCAAAATGAAGGCGGTAATCGTACTTGTGCTGAAGTAGTTGATGCGATAAACACTAACGAATCCGAAGAAAATCTATTTGCTGGATTTGAGAATTCAGGTGCTAAAGTTAATTATGAAAACGATCAAGGTCCATATACTTATGGTCCTATCACTGTAACGGTAACAGATGGAAAATATATTTCATGGACATCTAGTGTACCTGTAGTGGCTGCATTTATTGTTAAAGGTTCTAATGATGCCAATGTTTATTATTACAGCACTTGCTCCAGTGGTGATGGTGGTCTTGCGTCTCCGATAAATGCAAGTGGTGGCTCAGCCGGCCTTAGCAATCTTACCGTATGCTGGACTGTATGTGATCAGGATGTGTGCTACGATGATGAAACAGCATGGGCAGCAACCTCAGCGGGTGTAGGCCGTTACAACACTAAAGGTAACTGGGCAACCTGGGTACAAGGTTCAGGAAGCTACAGCCTCTTTGCTGGTCAGACTATGAATGCCGGTACCGTAACTGTATCTGCTGCTTCTGGTGGATTTGTAACTGTTACCATTAATTTAACTGGTGATTGGACATTTGATCCTGACACAA
>CAZOYJ010000224.1:4458-5222 GCA_964583905.1 uncultured Roseivirgaceae bacterium | reverse complement strand
TCACCAAACTTCCCGCATCATAATCGTTCACCGGTTGGTTGTCTTCGTTCAGCTTAAAAAGTTTGCGCCAGGCAGTAGCCAATCGATTGATGCGTTCCAGGATTTTCAGATCAGCCGACACACGTTCACCTGCGCGCCACTTACGCAAGGCATTTATCCGCAATACCATATCAGTTCCGGCCCCTTTGGGTAAGGGATCCCGTTCTTCCAAAATAGCAGCAACATCTGTAGCGAGGGCACTGACTTTCGAATCCTCAAGACTTACCAATAACATATGGGCCAGGCGTGGATGCGTTGGAAGCACTGCCATTTGTTTACCGCGAGGCGTTATTTTTCCGGCATCATTCACGGCTTCTAACTGCACTAGTAAATCAACCGCCTGGTTGACGGCACCGGATGGCGGAGGCGTTAGCCACGTTAGTTCCTGCACATCCTGAACACCCCACGCCCGTAATTCCAAAACCAATGGAGCCAGGTCAGCCTCCAGAATTTCTGGCTTACGGTGCTCAACCAGGTTTCGCTGCACGCCTTCACTCCACAGCCTGTAACAAACACCCGGCCCTAACCTGCCTGCCCGTCCGGTACGTTGCGCTGCGGCATCTTTGGTTACCCGAACGGTTTCCAGTTTTGTGAAACCACTGCGCGGATCAAACTTCGGAATTCTCGAATACCCGGAGTCAATAACAATCCGGATACCTTCAATGGTGAGTGAACTTTCTGCGATAGACGTTGCCAAAACAATTTTTCTTCTAACCGATGCATCG
>CAZOYJ010000224.1:0-4448 GCA_964583905.1 uncultured Roseivirgaceae bacterium | reverse complement strand
CTGTTTTTGAAAAGGTAAGTCGCCATATAGCGGCATGACCAGCACCGGCTCATCACTTTCTTCCAGGAGTGCCTGGGTTTTACTGATCTCACCAACGCCCGGCAAAAATGCGAGGATATCACCCGTTTCCTCCCGTAAAACTTTTCGGATAACGGTTGCCATGCGCGTGGATATCCGGGTATCCGGATCATCACCCATAAATTTAATCTCAACCGGAAATTGCTTTCCGGTACTTGAAACAACCGAAGGATTATGGAGTGCGGATGAAATCTTGTGCGCATCCAATGTCGCTGACATAATAAGAAGCCTAAGATCATCGCGTAACAGTTGCTGAGACTGCAAACAAAGCGCTAATGCCAGATCGGCCTGGAGGTTGCGCTCATGAAACTCGTCAAAAATAACCAGACCAACGCCTTCCAGTGCATTGTCGTGTTGAAGCATGCGCGTGAGAATGCCTTCCGTAACCACTTCAATTCGGGTGGAGGCGCTTACGCGGGTTTCAAACCGGATGCGATAACCCACTTGCTTGCCAACATCCTCCTTTAACAGCGATGCCATGCGCATGGCTACGGATCGCGTAGCCAGCCTGCGGGGTTCTAGCATGATGATTTTTTTGCCGTGAAGCCAGGGTTCGTTTACCAACTCCAACGGAACAACCGTTGATTTTCCGGCACCGGGAGGCGCTTCCAGTATGACCCTGTTACCAGAAGAAAGCGCCAGCTTCAGCGTATCGATAACATCATGAATGGGATAGCGTTCGGTCATTGGGTGCACGCAGATTTGTCCGTAAGACTATAAAGTTCCGGGGACAGATCAAAAAAATACAATCGTTTGGATGGCGCTAAAAATCCCGACCTGTTTTCTCAAGATCTCTTGGACTATGAAAAGCCAGCAGCGGAATCTGCGTGTAATACGAAAACTTTTTAGTGAGGCTTGGATTATAAAATTTTTCAAACAGTCCACGCTTACGGGTAGCCAGTGCAATCATGTCTACCTCACTTTTCTCAATCAAGGCATCCAGCCCCAGGTTAATGTTGGCATCGCTGATTACCCGGCCGGAAATTTTATCATAATTGGTAAGTAGCCTGATCTCCTGGGCAAATTTTTCAATAACGGCACGCTCATCTTCCGTTTCTTCCATACCCACCACCACATGGCCGAAGATTACCGAAGCATCAAAACCTTTGGCTATGGCGATTACTTGCTGCGCTGCCTCAATTTCACTAAACGAAAAATTAGTAGCGAAGAGGATTCGCCTGGGGGCTTTAAAGATCAGGTTTTGAGGGATACACAATACGGGGCAATCCGACTTTTCGATGATGGCGGCCGTATTGCTTCCGAACAGTACATTGGTCATTCTACTGGCGCCTTGCGTGCCCATAACAATAAAATCGGCCTCACTGCTTTTTGCAATAGTTAAAATTTCGCGTACCACCTCGCCCACTCCAACCTCGTAGGTACAGGAAACACCCGGAAATTCGTGTTCAATGGTTTCCGCCATCGCTTTGAGTTTAACCCTTGCATCTTTTGTAACACGCGAAATATCATCGGCTGCCACCGATTGAAGCGCACTTTGGTACGAGACGGGCGGATTGTAAACATACACCAACACCATGTCGGCCCGGATAACCCGGGCCGTCTCCACGGCATATTCCAGGGCATGAGCTGCATTTTCAGAGAAGTCGGTTGGAACCAGTATCCGTTTCATAACATTCGTAGTAAAGCTTCTAAAAATGATAAAAAATGAAGAATAAAGCGCTGACAATCATCATTAAATGACGTGAAAAGGATCATCCTTCACGGGGATATTGACTTTATCCGCACCCATGGGTATATTCATTTATGCGGATGGCGTTGATCCTATGCATTATCACCTCCTTTTCTTGCTCCGACACGGAGCCCCGCTACGAGTATGCCGATGGAAGCGGAAACCGGTATGTAGTGTCGCCCGGCCGCATTCACTACTACCCGGTTACTCCGAAAGAAAGTTCAACCGGTACGTATTCTGGGAGCGAACCCAAGTCGGTTGCGTTAACCCCTAAGCAGTACCGGCAACTCCAGGAATTAATAGAAAAAGCCATCCAGAATTCTGCCATACACCTTCCGGCCCGCACAAAAATGAGTGGGCTAATTACCACATACACCAAGGGCAATAAAACGCAGTACATTTTCGACCCAACGAGTGGCGAGATGAAAGCGATTGAAGACCTACTCATGGGATATTTGAATCAGAATTGGATTACCCGTTCAGGGAGTATATGATGGTCTGGGGTTTACGCGTTCTTTTCTACCGCGATAGAGCTATCGCGCCATACTTCATTCTGCTTTTAACCTGCAAACCGCTACTATTCGTTGAATTTACATCGCATCCGCATAAAGCCAATTATTAAGCTTACCTTTGCAACGATTTTTTGAACTTCGAGATTGCAACGTCATCCTACACCGAATGGCATCGGTACTTCAGGGAGCCCACGCAATGACGTTGTTCTGCAAACTTTTACCTTTTAATTATTTACATGAAAAACTTTGAAGCGCTTGGCTTATCCGCCAAGCTGGCCGAATCGGTACAACTTATCGGATTCGAAATCCCCACACCCATCCAGGAAAAAGCTATCCCTGTGTTGCTCTCCGGTAACCGCGACTTTATCGGGCTTGCCCAAACCGGTACTGGTAAAACGGCAGCCTTTGGACTACCCCTATTGGAACTCGTAGACGAAAACTCAAAGGCTACACAGGCCCTGGTGCTTGCACCAACCCGTGAATTAGGCTTGCAAATTGTAAGCGACCTTGAAAACTTCTGCGAAAAATTCAAACCGCTGAACATCGTTGCCATTTATGGAGGCGCCAGCATCAGTGAACAAATCCGGAAAGTAAAGCGTGGAGCGCAAATTATTGTCGCCACCCCGGGTCGTTTAATTGATATGCTCGGACGCAAGGCCATTAACCTGGGCACCATTAACTATGTGGTATTGGATGAAGCCGATGAAATGCTGAACATGGGGTTCAAGGAGGAAATCGATGAGATTCTTGCCAAAACGCCCGATACAAAAATAACCTGGCTCTTCTCGGCAACCATGCCCAGGGAAGTACGTGCCATAGCCAAAAACTACATGGCCGATCCGTTTGAACTGACCATTGGCGATAAAAACACGGGCAACGCCAACATCGATCACCAATACGTAGTGGTGAACGATCGGGATAAATACAATGCACTTAAGCGCCTGCTAGACTACAACCCTGAAATCTTCGGGTTGATTTTTTGCCGTACCCGGATAGACACGCAGCGCGTGGCCGAAAGCTTAATCAAAGACGGCTACAATGCCGACTCGCTGCATGGCGACCTGAACCAGGCGCAGCGCGACAAGGTGATGATGAAATTCAGGAACCGATCGCTCCAAATCCTGGTCTCCACCGATGTAGCCGCCCGTGGGATTGACGTGGATAACATCAGCCACGTAATTCACATGAACATGCCCGATGAAATGGAGTTTTACACCCACCGGAGCGGTAGAACCGCCCGGGCCGGCAAAAAGGGAATTTCAATTGCCCTGGTAACGCCCAAAGAAGTTGGCCGCATCCGTCAGATAGAGAAGACAGTAAAAACCAGCTTTACAAAAATCGCTGTTCCGTCAGGCCCGGAAGTTTGTCAAAAGCAACTGCTGGCCCTCATGCATAAAGTGCATGAGGTAAAGGTAAATGAAGCTGAACTTGAAGCATTCTTACCGGCTGTTTATGAGGAACTTAAGGACCTCACCAAAAACGAATTAATCAAGCGGTTTGCCTCCCTTGAGTTTAATCGCTTTCTCGATTATTACCGCGATGCACCTGATCTGAATGTGAGCGGAAGCGGACAAGGAAAAGATGCTCAGTCCTATAGCACAGGCGACAGGTTTTTTATTAACCTGGGCAAGGTGGACAATATGGATAAAGCTGACTTGCTGGAAATGCTGGATGAATGCTGTAAGGTTGGCAAGAAATACATTGGAAAGATTGACATTAAGGGTGTCTACTCGTTCTTTGAGGTGGAACCGGAAAAGAGCGAATCCATTGTGGCGGGATTACAGGGCGTTGAATTTGGCGGCCGACAGGTGCGCGTTGAACTTACCGAATCCAAGAAAGAAAATAAGCACACAAAGAGCCGCCATGGCTCAAGGTTTATTCATAAAAAAAGTACAAACAGTAACGGCAGAAAAGACCGGAGGGAGAAAAAGGCTTATTAAGAGATTTACGCGATCAAAAAAAATGCTCCCTGAAATTTTCAGGAGCATTTTTTATAATAATCCTATTGAATCATCATCAGTTAATCGGCACGGTTTGAATTTTTATTTCAGCCCTTCTGTTCTTTGAGTGATCCTTTTCCGGGCACGTAACACCATCGCTGCATTCGTTTACCAGGAACTCTTCACCAAACCCGCGGGCTTCAATCCGTGAACGGTTAATACCCTTTG
>CAZOYJ010000223.1:0-5326 GCA_964583905.1 uncultured Roseivirgaceae bacterium | reverse complement strand
GTATCTTTGACAGACACTACACGGTCGCCAGGTTTTAACAAGGCAAACAGCGTATTGCTGATGGCAGCCATTCCCGATGAAAAGGAAGTTGAAGCTTCGGCCTTTTCCAGGATGCGAATTTTTTCTTCCAGTACCTGAACGGTAGGATTGGTGTTACGGCTGTAGATGTACCCTTTTTTGTTTCCGTTTGCCGTCTCGTACCATTCGTCCAGATCTTGGAAGGCGAACGTTACGGAGTTGACAATCGGCACGGTGGCGCTGCCTTCAAAAAGGGTTTCGGTTTCACCTGCCCACACAGAAGCAGTTCCGGCTTTATGTTTTGAAAAGTTCATAGGAGAAAAGCATTGAGGTTATCGAATTTATTCGCGCACATGCAAGATACAGTTTTGAGGAAGTACCCGAAATAGTTATTAATATAGTTGACAGAAATCAATTCCATCCATGTGGAATCTTTGGAAATGTGCGGCAGGGTCTGTTGCCAGATTTTTTTTCGAGTCCCTGAGCCTGGAACTTGATACGTTGTGAAAATCAAATAACCTCAAATTGTATATTTGAGCCCTGTTTAACCATTAGTATATGCCAGCTTACATAATTGTAGAAGTTACGGTTACGGATCCTGACCGGTATGAGGATTATAAAAAACTCACCCCGGGTACATTGGCCTTGTTTGGCGGAAAATTTATCGTCCGGGGCGGTCCATGCGAAACACTGGAAGGAAACTGGCAGCCGGGAAGGATAGTGGTATTGGAGTTTCCATCGTCCGAGCAGGCTAAGGCATGGTACCATTCATCCGAGTACACGGCAGCAAAGCAAATCCGGTTGGAAGCTTCAACCGGAAAGATGATTTTGGTTGAAGGAATTTGAATCAGCAAATTCTATGGAGGCTCAACGAAAGATTACCATTCGAAACCTAAGTGTTTTTTGTCTTATTGTATTGTTGAGTGGATGGGCCGGTTATATTCTCAACAACCTGATGGGAGTTCCTCATGAAGACAGTCTCGGGATGTTGCTATGGCTGCTGGCCCCGCTCCTTACGGCAGTCGGCTTGCGGGTGTTTGGGGGTGATGGATGGGAGGATGCAGGACTAAAGCCCATGTTCAAAGGCAACCTGAAATGGTATATGCTGGCACTTTTGATATTTCCGGTACTTACACTAACCTGTGTTTTTATCGGTTATAGTTTGGGATATATCACTTTAAAGGGTTTTAGCATCCATGTGTTTCTGCAGGCTTTTGCGGTATCATTGATCCCCAATTTTTTCAAGAATATACCTGAGGAGTTCGTCTGGAGAGGCTACCTCACACCCAAGCTGGCTTCGCTAAACATCAGCGATGTTTCACTTTACCTGGTGGTGGGGTTAGTATGGGGTGTGTGGCATGTGCCGTATTACCTGTATTTTCTGGAAGGGGAAACCTTGGCGAGCTTTACGTCTATACAACTTGAATGGTTTATTCCGCTGTCGGTTTTGATTATGATGGCCTGGACTATTGTGTTCGTTGAAATCTGGTTACTCACCAAATCAATTTGGCCGGCTGTGCTGATGCATATGGTAGAAGATGCTTTCGTTAATCCGCTGGTGCTGGATGGCTCCTTTACTATAACTGGAAATGCCGACTGGTTAATTCACCCCGCAGTAGGGATACTGAGTATTATGTTATATACCGTGGTGGGTTTAGGCCTGAGGCGGATTCGGTTAAAGCGTAGCGCCTTGCAGGCGTTATAAGACCTGTTTGCTCTTATTGGGCAACGAAAAATGAAAGCGGCTTCCTTTTCCGGGTTTGCTTTCAACCCAGATTTTTCCGCCATTAAGCTGAACAAAATACTGACAGATCATCAGGCCTAGCCCGGCACCTTTTTCATTACGTGTGCCGCGTGTGGTAAAGTGTATATCGTGGAAAAGTCGGTCAAGGTATTCGGGAGAAATACCAATGCCGGTATCTTCAACGGTTATGGTGGTGGTTCCATTAGCGGTAGTGGTAAGCAAGGAAATTTTGTCATCGGTTTGGCAAAACTTAACGGCATTACCAATCAGGTTACGCATAACCAGGTCTACCATGTTCGGGTCTGCATAAATACGGGTGTCCTGTACAATGTTATTTTGCAAGGCAATGCCTTTGTCGGCTGCTGTTTTTTCAAACAATGGGAGTTTTTCTTTTACCAATTCGTGCAGATCGAATACCTTGGGGATTACCTTCATGCCTTCCATCTGGCTCTTTGCCCAATACAGAAGGTTGTCGGTAAGGTTATGGATATGACTAATGTGGTAGGCCACATTAGGGAGTACCTGGCGAAATTCATCCAACGAAAGTTTATTGTCATTCAGCATGGCAATGAGTTGCTCCAGGTTATTAATCGGGCCCCGCATATCATGCGATACAATGGAAAACATCAGGTCTTTAATTTCATTGGACTTTTGCAGTTGGACGGCTTGCTGTCCTAATTCTTCTTTCTGCCGGGTTACTTCCTGGTTTTTGTCGGTGAGTTTGTCATTAATTTTTTTGATTTTTCTTTTGCTCACAATAAAGTAAACGGCAAACATGGAAAGCCCGACCAATAAAGCCAACAGGCTATACTTTTCAATCCGAGCACGCGACAGGGTTTGTTCATGAAGGAGACTGTCTTTACGCAAAAGTTCATTTTCTTTTTCCTTTTGTTCGGCTTCGAAGTGTTCTTTCATGCGGGTTATTTCCCTGAATTTTTCTTCGGTGAACAGAGAATCTTTGAGGGTTGTGTATCGCTGGAAATAAAGATAAGCCTGTTGATAATCCTTTTGCTGCGCATGGATACGGGAAAGAATCAGGTAATTATCCTTTTCAACCTCCTTATAGCCCTCGCGCTTCGCCAGGTCATTGCTTTCACGGGCATACCCCAATGCCTGTCCATGTTGTCCTATGGTGGCCAGTGTGGCCGCAAGGTTATGTTTTGTTTGCGCTTGCCAATGGTAGGCATTGCTTTTTTCGGCAAGATCGAGGGCTTGGGTAAACACAGCCATGCTTTCTGTATGCTTACCGAGGGTAGCGTACACTTTTCCTAGCCGGTTAAGGTTTAAGGTAATTCCGTTTACATCACTGGCATTCTGGTACTGATCGGCCGATACTTGATAATAATAAAGCGCAGAATCATAGTTGCCTGAATTTTCCATGAGTAGTCCGGTGCAACTGAGGGCATACGCTATGGATGCTGCATCGCCCGATTCCTTACCAAATTTCAAGGCCCTTTTAAAAAACAGCATTGCATCGGCTTTCTGCCCCCACGAGTCGTAAACAATACCAATGTTAGCCGAAGTAAGACTCAGGCTTCGGATTAAGTTGAGTTTCTCAAAATAATCAAGGGCCCTGAAATAACTGGCTATTGCTCCTTCATAATCACCCAGTCCCCATGCGGCAGCACCTTTGCTGTTGTGCTGCATGCCCAGCAACCGAGAGAGTTGGTAGTTACCGGAGTCTAATTCTAATACCCGGGTGGTATGCCGGATGGCCGAGTCATAATAAAATTTGCTTGTGTGAAACTTGCCCCATTTCCAATACATAAAGGCAGTGCTGGTAAGTACCTTCGCCAGTTCCAGGCCGTGAACAAGTTCGTCAAGGTCTTTGGCTTTAATAGATGCCTGCAGCACCAGCGCTTGCTCCAGGTAAGTTAGGGTAGTGGCATTATCAAATGGTTTCTGGCGGTTATTTTCCAGTCCCTGAAACCTGAGTAACCGGGCTTTCGCGAAGGTATCCCCGATTTTTTCAGCCAGGGCAAGTCCCTCCAGGATAACCTCAGTATTGCGCTCCCCTGCCGGCCGGGCATCGTACTGCTCGGCCAATTCAAGGTATATTTTCAGCTTTAAGCCCGCATCGGCAACTGCATTTAATTGGGCCTCAAGGCTATCGGCTTTTTGCAATTGAGCAAATACGCTTTTGGCTGTACAAACAAAAAGTGTAAGACAAGTAAAGGCGACTACCCTTAGATTTAGTCTGACATGGAAGCTCAATCCCGGCAAGGTTTTAATGGGTCTAATTCAAGCCGTAAAGAAACCGTAAGGTTTTTAATTGTTCATGGTTTCAGGAGCGCTATTTCTGTGCAGGAGCTGCCGATTTTGTAGAATTTATTACATACCGGCAAGATCATGAAGGTATCAGGATTCTTTGCCGTTCGGGTTGGCTACAGCTTTTGTTTTTATTACGGTCTTCCCTTATTGATTTTATTACATGGTAACGAGGGTTAACCAGGTTTCGGGGGTGGTTTTATGACGTTGAATTACCGGATTTGGTTGAGGTTTACGTAGTCCTGAATGATGAGGATTACATCCTTAATCGTGTTAACCGGTATAACCCGATAGGTACCGATCTTCCTGAAAAACATATTGGTAAGTTCATCTTGTGCCAGCAAGATTACTTTTTTATTGGCTTTAAGGGCCAGCGAAACTTCTGATGCTGTGCCGGGTGTCATACCCAACACAACAATCACATGGCTGCTCAACACATTAATGGTGTTGCGGGCACTGCCCATACCGGTAAGAATTTTTAGTTGAGCGTAATCGGAAGCTTCATGGGTAGTGTCGCCAGGTAAAATACCAATGGTTACCCCGTTATTATCAGCGGCTCCTTTCATGGCAGCATGCATAATGCCGAACATTCTACCCCCGGTTAGAACTATCCAGCCTTTTTTGGCGATGGCAGCGCCCAGGTCGTAGGCAAGTTCGTTTTCTTCGGGTGTTGCACCAACACCCGGCCCCATTACACCAATAATAACTTTTGCTTGCATGGCTAAAGATAAAATGTAAGGAGGTTATAACAAGCGTTAGGGTTGTCTGCTTAATATTTGTATCATTTGCCGTTGTTCGTAATTTAACTTTTCATTACAACAAATTATGAAACGAATCGTTTTGATATTTCTGATAACCCTCGCCATTTTAATAGGCATGTACCCGGTGGCCTATTTTCTTTTCGATATGCGGGTGGGTTTACTGGGCACCAAGCCACCTGAACTATTGGCCGACCAAGTGTGGAACAGGTTGTTTTATCTCCATATTTCTTTTGGCGGGATAGCTTTATTAACCGGGTGTTCACAATTTTTGAAGGGATTCAGAAACAGAAATCTGCCACTACACCGGGTATTGGGAAAAGCATACCTGGTTTCGATTTCCATCAGTGGGTTATCCGGACTTTATATTGCGTTCTTCTCAACCGGTGGAATCGTTGCAGCCGCTGGATTCATTTGCCTTGCACTGGGATGGTTATTCACAAGCGCTATGGCTTACCAATACATCCGGAAGAAAAATCGAATTAGTCATGAACATTGGATGATCAGAAGTTACGCACTTTGCGTTGCAGCCGTAACC
>CAZOYJ010000222.1:0-5355 GCA_964583905.1 uncultured Roseivirgaceae bacterium | reverse complement strand
CGAAGAAGCCACGCGCGAATATAATTTTGTAAACAAAGATTCCTTTTTGGTGAAGGCAGCTAAAGGGTTGGGGATTAGTTTTGGAGATTGAGTTTCGCCTATCCGAGAGGCTATAAAACAAAAACTTGACGAAAAACCGGCTATGAGCGATAAATCAAAAATATCCATCCGATTCTTTGATGATCGTGAAGTAAGAGCCGTTTGGGACGAAGAAAACGCCAAATGGTGGTTTTCGGTATTGGATATGGTGGCCGTGCTCAACAACCAAAACGACTATAACAAAAATCGAAACTATTGGAAGTACCTGAAAGCCAAGTTGAGGAAAGAAAACAGCGAAGTGGTTAGTGCCACTACCCAGTTGAAATTGCTCGCACCAGACGGCAAAAAGCGTATGTCCGATATGCTGGATTACAACGGCATTATTGCTTTGGGTAAACAATTTCCAAGCAAGAAGGCAAACCGGTTTATAGAATGGTTCACCTATAGCGATGAAACGATTGACGGCAAAAGCAAAACAAAAGCGTATGCCCTGTTTGAAAGCTCTTTTATACACAGTATAGAAGTTGGCACTACTAAAGGGTTGCAACAAATTCACGCTTATTTGTTTGGAGGACTGTATGATTTTGCCGGACAAATCAGGAAAAAAAACATTTCAAAAGACGGTTTCCGATTTGCGATGGCGCAGTATCTCGATGCTGCCTTGAAGCAGATTGACCAAATGCCGGAAAATACTTTTGATGAAATAGTGAAAAAATACGTGGACATGAACATCGCACACCCCTTTATGGAAGGCAACGGCAGAAGTACTCGTGTATGGCTGGATTTGATATTGAAAAATCGCTTGAAAAAATGTGTGGATTGGAGCCGAATAGGCAAAGCCGCTTATATGAAGGCGATGGTAAAAAGCCCAGTGGATAGCAGCGCTCTGAAAAACCTACTCAAAAACGCCCTGACAGACGACATACACAGCCGGGAAATGTATATGAAAGGCATTGATTACTCTTATTATTACGAAGAAAATTAAAAGCTATGAGCGGGATTGCTCAAATTATTGATCCTTACCACATGAAAACCATTAACGACATCAACTTTTTCGGAAAACGCGCCCTCATCCGGGTTGACTTTAACGTACCGCTGGATAAAAATTTTAACGTTACCGATGATAACCGCATCCGGGCAACCATCCCTACACTTAATAAAATTCTAAGCGATGGCGGAAGTTGCGTACTGATGTCGCACCTGGGCAGGCCTAAAGAAGGCCCGGAAGAAAAATATTCACTGAAGCATACCCTTAAAACCCTCGAAGCACTTCTGGGGGTGTCGGTAAAATTTACCTCCGACTGCATTGGCGATGATGCCTTTCAGCAATCGGCAGCGTTAAAACCCGGTGAAGTATTGCTGTTGGAAAACCTGCGCTTTTACAAGCAGGAAGAGAAAGGCGATGAAGCCTTTGCTGAAAAACTCAGCCAACACGGTGATGTGTATGTAAACGATGCATTCGGAACCGCCCACCGGGCACATGCCTCAACAACCATCGTTGCTAAATTTCTTACCGAAAAATGTGCCGGGTATGTGATGGCAGCCGAACTGGATAACGCCAAAAAGGTTTTGGAGCATGCCGAAAAACCTTTCACCGCCATCATGGGCGGTGCGAAGATTTCGGATAAGATTCTGATTATCGAGCAACTGCTCAACAAAGTAAATCACCTCATCATTGGTGGCGGCATGGCATACACCTTCTTTAAAGCATTGGGGGGCAACATCGGTAACTCGTTGGTGGAGGCCGACAAGCTTGACCTGGCCAAAGACCTGATTCATCAAGCAAAAGCAAAAGGCGTTGAACTTCATCTGCCCATCGATTCGGTGGTTGCCGATAAATTCGATGCCCAGGCGAATACCGATGTTGCCAATAACCACAATATACCAGACGGCTGGATGGGGCTGGACATCGGCCCGCAGGCAGCCGAAGTATTTGCACAAGTCGTACAACAATCAAAAACCATTTTGTGGAACGGACCCATGGGTGTTTTTGAAATGGAGAAATTTGAAGCCGGTACCCGCAAAATCGCAGAAGCGGTGGTCAAAGCAACCGAAAATGGCGCCTTTTCATTGATAGGCGGAGGCGACTCGGCCGCTGCCGTAAGTAAGTTCGGCTTCACGGAAAACGTCAGTTACGTTTCTACGGGCGGGGGTGCCCTACTGGAATATTTTGAGGGAAAAGAATTGCCGGGCGTGAAAGCCCTGGGGTAATGGAAAACGCCCTTTACTTAATCCGGTTGCAGTCTTTATCAAAAAATAAATTATTTTTTATATTTGATATGCCGGATGTTGCAGGGCACCGTCCGGCCTTATTTTCAACCTAATTTTTAGTTATGAACATTTTTGTTGCCAAGCTCAACTTCAAAACACGAACTGAAGATTTGCAAAATGAATTCGCCAAGTTTGGAGAAGTTACTTCTGTGAAGATTGTAAAAGACCGTGAAACCGGCCGATCAAAAGGGTACGGTTTTGTTGAAATGCCTAACGATGCCGAAGCGCAGGCCGCTATAGATGGACTCAATGAAAAAGAATTTGACGGACGTGTAATTGCGGTTAAACCGGCTAACCCGAAAACATCCAATCCATAACGATCCACTACAATCATGATGACTATCTAATAACCCCGGCTCCGTTCGGGGTTTATTTTTGTTGATGACAAACTACTTCAACTCTAACTCGTGAATACACTAAGACGCACCGGCTTTTTCCTGGGACCTGCCCTATTTGTTATTCTGTTTTTCTTCTTTCCGGATGACTTAATATCGCCCAGCGCTCCGAAAGTGCTGGCCCTGGCAGCCTGGATGCTTACGTGGTGGATTACAGAAGCCGTGCCCATACCGGTAACAGCATTTCTTCCCATGGTTGGCTTTCCCCTGTTGGGCGTTATGAAAATCAATCAGTCGGCCGCGCCTTATGCCAACCCGGTGATCTTTTTGTTCCTGGGTGGTTTTCTAATTGCCCTGGCGCTTGAGAAACACAAACTTCACGAACGTATTGCGTTGAAGCTGATTGGCCTTACGGGCACCTCCGGAAACGGAATCATACTTGGTTTTATGACCGCTTCTGCTTTACTCAGCATGTGGATCAGCAATACCGCTACCGCGATGATGATGTTGCCGATTGCAGTATCGGTTGTTCACCTGGTGTTACACGATGTGAAAAATCTCCATGAAATTGAGAACAAAAGGGAACGCAATTTTGCCATCGGGTTGCTGCTCTCGATCGGATACGCTTGTTCGTTAGGCGGTATGGCAACCATTATCGGCACGCCACCCAATGTTGTATTCGTTGGCTTGTTAAATGATTTTTTTGGCATTAAAATCTCCTTTGCCCAATGGTTCATGGTCGGGTTTCCGGTTGCTACACTGCTGGTACTGGCCAATTATGTGTTGGTTACCCGCATCATTTTCCCGAATAAAATTGAAACCATTAAGGGATCGGACGAGCTTATTCAAAAACGCATGGCTGAACTGGGGCCCTTGCGCAAAGAAGAAAAACTGGTGCTGCTTATTTTCTCCGGAACCGCCTTTTTGTGGATGTTTCAAAAACCCATTAATGACTACCTGGTTACAGATTTGCTGAATGATACTACCATTGGCATGTGTGGCGGAATGCTCATGTTTATGACGCCCGTTAATTTCCAACAGGGAATTTTTGTGCTGCACTGGACGGACACCCAAAAATTAGCATGGGGAATTTTGTTTTTGTTTGGTGGAGGTTTATGCCTGGCCGATGGATTGGATAAATCGGGGATTATTCCTGCAGTCGGTCAATGGGTTGGCGGGCACAGTGAATACACCATCGGGTTAACTTTATTGTTGATTATTATTTCGGTTTATCTGTCGGAAGTGATGAGCAATGTAGCGTTGGTTAACGTATTCGTTCCGGTAGTGTTCGGTATTTCACAGGTTATGAATGTAAATCCCATTTTGATGGGATTGCCGGTAACCCTAGGCGCCAGCATTGCCCTCATGTTTCCGATTGCTACACCACCAAATGCCATCGTATTTTCCAGCGGTTATATCCGCATCCAGGATATGGTAAAAGCCGGTATGATCCTGAATGTTATTTCCATCATCATCATCTGGCTGTTTTCCATTACGGTGGTGAACTGGTTATTTTTATAAAGGGATGGTACAAACGATTATCAAGTTCCCTATAAAGAAAAAACGATCCGAATAAAACCCGGATCGTTTACTTTGTTGACAATTCTTTCTTTTTACCGTTGTTGCTGGCGCTCTTCCTTGATTTTTTTCTCTTCCACCAGGTAAGCAGCGCCTAATCCCAACCCGCCAAAAATAAAGAGCATGGAGAAATAGGCAACCTCTTCCATATAGAAAGCCCTGTCGAGGAAGTAGGCCACCAATAAGCCCAGGCCGGCACCTATTAAAAGCAAAGATGCCCGAAGTGGACCCGAGTTAGTGCCGCGCTGTTTCTTCGCAAACAAGGCCGGATCAATCCCCTTCTCGATCATGGCCATACGCTCAGTATTTTCATACTTACGCAAATACACAATCATTATAAAGGTACCCACCAGGGCTACAATGGGTATCATAATACCAAATACCGGAACGATGCTATTCATAATTGTACTGTTTTAGTGAATTCTGGCTCTTTGACGATCGCTGGAAAGGGTGGGTTACAGCCGATCGCACTAATTCTGTAAATATATTCCGGAATACAAAAGGCTACCTCATTCCATTAATTCCTGTAACTTGGATGGCCGTCAGCGCGTCCAAGCCATGTCATGACAGACCCGGATTTTGAAGTAATTGACCGCATTGTAGCCGGTAATCAACAGGCGTATGCCGAACTGGTTGACCGGTATAAAAACTATGCCTTTACCCTGGCAAACAAGATACTGGAAAACAGGCCGGAAGCAGAGGAAGCAGCGCAGGATGCATTTATCAAAGCGTATCATCACCTGAAAAACTTCAAGAAAGATTCTAAATTTTCAACCTGGCTGTACCGGATCGTTTTCAATACTTCGGTTAGTTACAAACGAAAGCGAAAAGTACAGTATCAAAGCATTGAAAACACCATTGTTGAATATGCCCAGGAGGCCGAAGGTGTGCTGGAACGGCACGACAAAAAAAAATACATAAACCAGGCCATGCAGCGCTTGAATGAAGCCGATAAACTTGCCATTACCCTGTACTACCTGCAGGAGTTTTCGTTGGAAGAAATAGCGGATATTACCGGCATGCAGGCTAATACAGCAAAAGTAAGGATACACCGAGCACGTCAGCGTTTAGCGGATGAACTTACTCGACTATTAAACAAAGAAGCATTAACTTTATAAAAGAAGGTTATGAA
>CAZOYJ010000221.1:0-5403 GCA_964583905.1 uncultured Roseivirgaceae bacterium | reverse complement strand
AAAAACAAAAAGAAGAAAAAGGCGGTAGAGCTATCGATCGAAGAATTCGATTGGGAGGATCATTAGTCCATGTACTCCATCCAACCCCTTATTTGCCCCTGAAACAAACTCCACTCCGTATTAGCACTGAACCAAAATACCGGGTTTTAGGTATTTCGCTTCGCCACCCACCATCTTACCTTTACGCAAGACATTTACTGTCTATTTAGTTGGAAAAAGGTCCTCAATGCTTGTGTTGAGGGCCTTTTTATTTGTAAGGCTTACTGCAAAGCCTCAGATAAAAAACGGTTTAACGGTTTTGCGGCCTTACAAACCACGGCAACGTGCTTCACGAATTTTTTATCCTTTACTTGATTATCGGAAAAGTAATGCGAAACGATGTGGCTCTTGTGCCGGAGTAGATCAATATGCGGATGATCTTTCGAATAACCTTTCGGTGCCGTTTTTACCTGATCGAAGGGATCCAGGCCATCAAAATACTTTTTGAAGCTACGATCGTTGAGAATTTTCAAAAATGCCTTCGTGTTATAATCGATTTCCTGCCGCACCTTGGCCAGGTTGGCAGAGTCGGGCAGGTATAAACCCGCGGCAACAAAACTTTTTCCGGGTTCAATATGAATATAGTAACCCGGTTCCTGTTCCATTTTCCCCCGGAAGGAAAACCCAGCCCCCATATTGGTTTTATAGGGACGCTTGTCCTTGCTGAACCGAACATCGCGGTAAATCCGGAAAGCCAGCTTACGCGGATTTATCCCAGCCAGGCTTTCATCAAACTTGAGTAATTCCTTATGCAACGCTTCGAGAAAATCATCGAAATTATTTTTTGCTTCCAGGTACCGGGACTTATTCTTCTCAAACCAATCGCGGTTGTTGTTCCGGGCAATGTCTTTAAGGAATTTGAGATTTTGATCGAGATTCATTTGAAATGGATGGTTGTTATCAAATCTGGTATTTACAAATACTCCACAATAGTTTCTAGTCCGATACCGCGCGAAGCCTTAATCAAAATAGTTGATTCGCTGATCGGATTTTGTTTCAACTCCTCGGCCAGTTCAGCCTTGGTAAAATAATGCCGGGCTGCAGGAAATTCCTGTTGCGCAAAACGCATCAAACTGCCGCACAGGTACACGTTTGAAAATCCCAGCGCACGGATCAACTCGCCCACCTTTCGATGTTCCGGTTCGGCTTCTTCTTCCAGTTCAAACATATCGCCCAGGATGAGCACCTTACGGCTGGATTTCATCCCGGCAAGGTTATTTATAGCCGCTTCCATGGAACTAGGATTGGCATTATACGCATCCAGGATAATGGTATTGGAGCTCTTCTTAACTACCTGCGAACGCATATTGGCTGGCACATAATTGGCAACAGCCGCATTTGCCAAAGCAGGGGCTACGCCAAAATATTTTCCGATGCACAATGCCGTAGCGATATTATCGAAATTATATTGCCCGATAAGCTGGGTTTGTACTTCATTCCCTTCTTCAGTTCTGATGCTCACAAACGGATCAGCATTGATCATCTCACAATGATAATAATCGCCTTTGGCCGGATAAAATAATGGGGTTGCAAACCGTCTGGCCATGTTGGCCAGAATAGGATGCTGCGAATTAATAAACACTGTACCGTTATTCACAATCAAGTGCTGATACAATTCCGATTTACCCCGGATGATATTTTCAAAACCACCAAACGTACCGATGTGTGCTTTGCCGATGTTGGTAATAAATCCATGCGTTGGATTGGCGATAGCACTCAAGTTGGCAATTTCGCCAACATGATTTGCACCCATTTCGATGATGGCGATTTCCGTATCATCGGTTATCGACAACACCGAAAGCGGCACACCGATATGATTGTTCAGGTTACCTTGTGTAGCAACCACCTTGAATTTTTTAGCGAGGACAACCTGCAACAGTTCCTTGGAGGTTGTTTTTCCGTTTGAACCGGTCAGTCCGATTACCGGAATCGTTAATTGGCTGCGATGGTGCCGGGCTAATTGTTGCAGGGTTTCCAGCACATTGTCAACCACTATGTACCGGTCATCTTTTTTAAACCGCGCTTCATCAACCACAGCTAAGCTTGCACCTTTGGCTATGGCTTCTTCTGCAAACTCGTTGGCATTAAATTTCTCTCCCTTTAATGCAAAGAATAGGACTCCCGTTGAGATTTGCCGGGTATCGGTAGAAACTTTTCCGTACTGACGAAAATTTTGATATAAAGTCTGAATATCCATCCTTAACTTGACCACCAAGATAACAACCCTGCTCACGCCATCGTTAATACATTCTAAAAAAGTTTAATGCGCCTTACGCTGCTCCTACTTTTGTTATCAACCTGTTCATGGGCGCAATTCACCTACGTACTGCAGCAGAATGTTCCCGTCATCATAAATGACGATACCCTGAAAATGCCCTGGGCGGGAGGGTTAAATGCAGCGCAATTCAATACTATTGATTTGAATAGAGACGGGTTGGATGATCTGGCACTTTTCGACCGGATGGCCAACCGGGTGATTACTTTTTTACGGGTTGATCAAGCTTATGTTTATGCTCCTGAATACGAGTCGCTCTTCCCGGCTGTTACTTCCGGATTTATGCTGCTGTGCGATTATGATTGCGATGGGAGAAAGGATTTGTTTACCAAAGACCTGCTGGGGATAAAAGTTTTCAGAAATGTTACACCACCCGATGGCCCGTTAAGGTGGCAACTGGTACAATTCTATACCGGGTTTCCGGGTTCTAAAAGCGATGTGCTGCTTACAAAGGGATTTTCCGGAATGATTAATCTTCAATTACAATCGGATGATTTGCCCGCCCTGATTGACGTGGATGGCGATGGCGACCTCGATATTTTTAATGTACGGTTTGCAGGAGCCAGCACCATCGAATTCCATAAAAACTTCAGTGTTGAACGGTACGGTACCTGCGACTCACTGGATTTTGAGCGCATTACACAAACCTGGGGCAATGTAGAAGAGTGCGCGTGTGGAGTATTTGCCTTTGGAACGCCATGCCCAACCTCGGGCGGAAGAGTAAAGCATGCCGGGGGGAAAGCGCTGCTCGCCCTTGACCTAGACAACGATAATGATATCGATATTCTTTTTTCTGAAGCCGAGTGTACACACGTATTTCAACTTACCAACACAGGCAATGCCGAGAATCCATTGATTTCAAGTGCCACCCTGTTTCCATCCACAAATCCCATTAATATCCTTCCTTTTCCGGCCGCTTTCTATGAAGATGTCGATTTTGACGGAGTTCCCGACCTGATTTCCTCGCCAAACATTTTTGTGCGTGAATACCTGTTTACCGATTTAAAAAACTCAACCTGGTTTTATAAAAACACGGGCTCACAACAACTACCTCAGTTTACGTTTCAAAGAAGAAATTTTCTTCAAAGCGAAATGATTGACGTGGGCGATAATGCCGTACCAGCTTTTTTTGATTTTGATGCCGATGGTGACCTTGACATGTTTATCGGCTCGTTTATAAATGGTTCACGAGCAAGCATCTTTCTGTTCGAGAACATCGGCACGCGCACTGAACCTGTGTTTAAGTTATTCACCGATAACCTGATTGGTCTGTCCTTCCATGGATTTACTAACATCAAACCACAATTTGCCGACATCAATGGAGACGCTAAAACTGATCTGGTATTTACAGCCTCCAACCAGTTCGGGGGAAGCACCAATCTATACTACATTCCCAACACGAGTACGGTTGGGTTAAGCCTATCGGCTCAGCAGATTCAGTCGCTTAACTTTCCGATTTTTGCTTCCGAAAATGTATTGGTGGCCTACATCAACGATGACCAACTACCCGATTTACTGGTGGGCCGACAAAATGGGGCCCTTCAATACTGGCAAAACATTGGCACCGCAACCAACCCGGTTTTCAGTCTTACCGATCCGGCTTTCCTGGGGTTTGGATCAAGTGTACTGCGTCAAAGTCCATCCGCCACGATTGGCGACCTGAATGGTGATGGTAAACCCGATTTAATTGTAGGCGACCAAACCGGCAGGCTTACCATCATCAGCGATTTCAAGAATGCCCATGCCAGCGCGGGTATCCGTGATTTCATCTATAATCCCATTTCCAACTTTTACAGCAGTCAGAATCTGGGCGGAAGAGTTTGGCCAACCGTGGCGAACATTTTCAGCACAAACCGGCCTGCTATTCTAGTGGGAAACGGTCTGGGTGGAATCCACATCTTAAAACATGATGACAGTACTCCGTTACCCGAAACACCTCAGATCAGCCTTTATCCAAATCCGGTATTTACTGCAAACTCTACAATAATCAACATAAGTGTCGACCGGCCGGCCATTGCGCATTTGTTAAGCATAACCGGACAAGAGGTAGGAAGCCTGATTCTTTTCCAGGGGCAGCAAGTGTATCAATACCGGGTTGACAACCTGAGTCCTGGTATTTATGTAATGCGCTTTTATATCCAGGGAAAGTCCTACTCCAGACGGTTTATTGTACAATGATTCGAAGTCAGAAAACCTGAAATCCAGTACGGATTCAACGATTTTCAGTTGTATTTAATGATTATCAGGTAATTTGAAGTAAGACTTGGATAATTGAGGCGGTTTTCCCGATATTTGCAGTCCCTTTTTTAGAGGTAAACTGAAAGAAAGCATGGCACGAGTTTGTCAAATAACCGGAAAAAGACCACAGGTGGGAAACAACGTTTCGCACGCGAATAATAAAACCAAGCGCAGGTTCTATCCGAACCTTCAAAAGAAGCGTTTTTATATTCCAGAGGAGGATAAGTGGATTACCTTGAAGCTGACCACCAAAGCAATAAAAACCATCAATAAGCTGGGTATTTCGGCTGTTTTGAAAGAAGCAAAAGCCAAAGGTCACCTGGTTTAATTATAAAATTTATAACGCATTATGGCAAAGAAAGGCAACAGGGTTCAGGTAATATTAGAGTGCACCGAGCACAAGACTACCGGTATGCCCGGCATGAGCCGCTACATTACCACCAAGAACCGTAAGAACACCACCGAACGCCTGGAGTTGAAGAAATACAACCCCATTCTGAAAAAAGTAACTGTTCACAAAGAAATTAAGTAATCATGGCAAAGAAAGTTGTTGCTACCCTGAAAAAAAGTGACGGAAAAAACTTTGCAAAAGTTATCCGTGCCGTAAAGTCGGAAAAAACTGGCGCCTATACGTTTAAAGAAGAAATTGTACCGGCCGAACTGGTTAAAGAAATTTTGGCGAAGAAATAATTTCTTACCCTTAAGGATAAAATTTAAAAGTCCCCCTTGGGACTTTTTTTATAACCCTACACCAAACATTCCATGGCATTTTTAGGTGGTCTATTCTCGAAGGAAAAAAAAGATTCGCTGGACAAAGGCCTGCAAAAGACTTCCGAAAACATTTTCAGCAA
>CAZOYJ010000220.1:1951-5430 GCA_964583905.1 uncultured Roseivirgaceae bacterium | reverse complement strand
AAAGCAGGAAGCGTCAACGGAAATATGACGCGCAGTTCAAACAGGAAGCCCTACGACAAATCGAGAATGGGCAAAGTGTGGCCTCTGTGGCCCAGGCTCTTGGAGTGAGTGAAGCGTTACTTTATCAGTGGCGCCAACGTTCCAGGAATAGTAATTCGGGGCAATCCGATGAGGTCGAAGCGCTTCGCAAGCAGATCAAGCAGCTTGAAACGGAGCGGGATATTTTAAAAAAAGCCTTGACCATTTTCGGCCGCCACGGCTAACGGAGATGTACGAGTTTGTATCCATTCAAGAAGTCAATTACCCTGTGAAAACAATCTGCAAAGCCTTAGACATAAGCCGCAGTTCATATTATGAATACAGGCAAGGGAAAACCCATCAGATTGATCAGAAGGCAATGGAATCCGTCCAACGGATGTTTGAGCTTCCGCTCTTGAATGCATTCAGCTTGTTGGCATGGTTGGGAGAGAGATCAATGGAAACCTGCTGGGCCAACAAAACACCCGAAGCAAGGATAAGAAGAATTGATATAGTGATTTTTAAATTCACAAGAATCAAAATTTATAACCCATGCCGGCACCGGCCCAGTGAAAAACCGAGCTTGTGATGAAGGGTGTATAGCCAACCCGATAGTAAAGCCGCTTTTGAGGTTTACTGAAATGATAACCAATGAATGCCGTACCGCCTGTATTTTGATGAATCTCATTGGCCCGCTGAGAATCATCAGGTGTTGACGAGCGTACAAAAACTGCTCCGGCCAAAACCTCAAAATAGTGAGGCCCCTTGCCAAAACTTTTACCGCCCATCACGGGCACAAAAAGTGTAGAACTGATAAAACCTGCTCCAATCTTTGCTTTAAAATTCTTCTCAAACATTCGTTCATAGTTCATCGACCAGGCACCACCGTTGCCGAGGGCTTCAATGTAAACGCCTTGTTTGAAGTCCTGGGCAAGTGCTATTGATTGAAATAAAATTGTTACAACAAAAAATAATACACTTGCGGTTGTGATTCGGTTAAGGAACAACGCTTTCATAGATATACACATTATCATCAATTTTTCTAATGTAGTGCCGGTATGTTAAGTACTTCTCATCTGTTGTGAATAATAATCCGGTTTGCATATCGGGGTGGCTGCTATGTTTAGCCCTATCGCCCATTGTCATGAAAAAATAATTTTCTTTAGCCTCGATTTGCCTGTATTTGCTATCAATCACTTTTTTTAAAAAACTTTTAAAAACCTCAGACCTAACCAAACTATCAAGTTTCAAGTAATTTTTCATCATCAAGCTATCATCGAATTGATACGAGTATTCACCATATAGTAATTCTGCACTTTTCTTATCGAATGCAAAGCCAACGTTTGGACCTTCCCGCAAACCCAAATTAACCGACATATTTTCTCCCCAAAAATTATTTCTTAAAACCATTCTTTTAATAGACAATATGTTTTCTATATATTTATAAGAATCATAAATAACTGTGGCTCTGGCTTTATTAGCACAATAATACTTCTCGATTCTATTGTGTGGGTTACACGTCATTAAAAGGGGGAGAATTATGAACAAGATTGAATAACGTCTCATATTTACTAAAATCTTTCAACAGTAATCAGACCATAAGTGGAAAAATTAAACATCCATGAAGACATATAATAATTGTCAAATGGATTCTTACCATAATCCCACAAACCAAATCTATAATTTCCTCTGTCTAACGTTTCAACAGAAAACAATCTCATGTAATGCGTTCCCGTCCAGTTTTTGTACCATGCATTTTCTTTCAACATGGGTGAATTCACAAAGAGAAAAACATCTTTATCATTTTTAAGGGCTCTCTGTGCACTTCCCAAATAATCTAAACCATTTAACGCATCATACCCTAATGTATTTACCTTATATCCAAAGTCTCTCATCATAGTGGTAAACTCTCCTAATGAGGTTCCGGCCCATCGAGTTGTTGCTTCCTTTCCTGGTGAATATTTGCCACCAAATAGATTTAAATAACCACTACCATAGTTTTCTGCCATTGTCAAAAAAGCCATTTGATTAGCTGAGTTTCCTTTTAACCCGTCATAGTCCAAGAGTCCAGCAGATTTATGTATTTCCGGGCTTGATTTAAAAGTCTTTCCATTATAACTTGATGAACCTGAATTATATAAATTTACCATGAACTCAGCATATCCGCGCGGATTTTTTTCTGCTATATAACTTAGTCCTGCAGCAAAACCGCAAAAATATGTATCCTTGCCTTGATTTATACTCAAGGGATCTGTTATACTTTGACGAAGGCCATCAAGAAATTGTGCAGGCGTAATACGAGTCCAAATGTCGCTTGTCTGAAGTGTGCTTCGTTGGGCATTTAAATAAATCAATGCATCTTCACGGGTTGATGTAGGCTCTAATCCCTCCAACTCAATTTTTCCAATTAATTGATTTCCACTAAATGAATATGGAGACCAGAATACATACTGGGCTGCCATAGGATCAACTGCAGAAAATCTCCCTATGGCCGGATCATGCATTCTATACTTATATTGATACCAACCCAAATCCAAATCCTTCTGCAACTCCTGGCCTTGGAACAGGTAGCGGTTGCGAAGTTCTAGCGTGTAGTTTCCGGGAGAGGTTTCTTTCAGCCGGTCGGCATTGTAGTGGTTAAAAGAAAGACCGAAGGGATAATAATCGCTGGCTTGCAGCACCTGCAATGCCTCCGTGTTCTTCTGATGCACAATGTAGAATTCATCAAAATATACATTGGTGGCTGTGCTCACATTGCTTTCGTTGGCCACGTAGATGTATAAATCACCGTTTTGGGTTGCGGTGAAGGAACGGCTGAGTTTTTCAAAGGCGTTGTAGGCGCTGGTGGTGATGGCCTGCCCACCGGAGTTAACGTACTGGTCGTTATCGTTAATGAATATCCATACCAAATAAGCCTTGGGCGTTATGGTATTCGCTGTACCCATTGCACCTGTAACAGCGGCCATATTGTTGTTGAAGGATTGCCATAAGGCAGGTGATTCACCACTGGAAATACCAAATGTTCCGGTAACCGCACTGACCAAAACCGAGAGCACCATAGTAGTTGAACTACCGGTAACCTGGGTGTACTGTGCAAAAGTTTCCATATACACCTTGTCGCACCGGGTACCCGCTTACCTAAATCAAGTAAAAGTTTATTATGAAGAAATCCCTTATTACTTGAATGGTAGCCGGCCCTGAATGTTATTACTGTGGACTTTGCTTTAATGACTTGGGGCTAATGCTGAATTCATAATTACCCAGAATACATACTTGGTCATTGCAGGTCATGTACACTACTGATTTTCAAAAACGGGATTGATGCGTAACGATCTCCTGGTACAAACCGTCAGCGTTCAACGCCTGTGTTCCGTGTTCGGTGCACTTTTTGAATAAAAATCCATAAAAGCTAAAAATAATACAACAATAAAAGCTAATTTTAACACAGCATTAAAAGCTAA
>CAZOYJ010000220.1:0-1851 GCA_964583905.1 uncultured Roseivirgaceae bacterium | reverse complement strand
AAATGGCAAAACCATCAACAAAACCTTCCGTAAAGTTGGCACAATCACTGGAAATCCTCCGGGCAATTCAAGAGGATGGCAGTGCTGCAGCCATCCGGTCAAAGGATATTTCACGGATGCACCGTGAGCGACTGGTTGCTAACGGTTTTCTGAAAGAAGTGATCAGGGGCTGGTTCATTCCCACCCGCCCCGATGAACAACCAGGGGACAGCACATCGTGGTATACATCCTTTTGGAAATTTGTAGTGCGATATCTGGAAGAACGCTTCGGTAAAGAATGGTCACTCTCACCTGAACAGTCGTTGATGATTCATGCAGGGAATTGGGCGGTTCCTAGACAACTTCTGGTACGATCACCTAAGGCACGAAACAAGGCAACAACACTGCCATATAACACATCTTTATTTGACATCCGGGCATCATTGCCCGAAGGATTGGATAAAAGAGCAGTTGACGGACTGCGCATCTTCTCGCTTTCATCCGCGTTGATTGCCGTTCCTCCAGGATTCTACACGAGCAATCCCACCGATGTTCGCACAGCCCTGTTGTCCTTGCGTGATGCCTCGGATATTTTACCGAAACTGCTTGATGGTGGCCATAGCGTAGTGGCTGGCCGCTTGGCAGGAGCCTTTAGGAATGTTGGCCGGGAGCGAATTGCAGATGAAATTCTAAAAGCCATGCGGAGTGCGGGTTATGATGTGCGCGAAACTGATCCGTTTACAAATAAGGTGACCTTCGGCACAGGAAGGGAAACCTCACCCTATGTTAACAGGTTGCGCATGATGTGGCATACAATGCGCCAAACCATAAGTGACCGTTTTCCTAAAGAGCCCGGAGTGCCTAAAGATAAAACGGCTTTTCTTAAGCGGGTTGAAGAAGTTTATGTGACAGACGCTTACCACTCCTTATCGATTGAAGGGTATCGCGTAACACCGGAGTTGATCGAGCGTGTGCGCAGCGGACAATGGAACCCTGAGGATATCAGTCAGGACAGGGAGCATAGGAATGCCCTGGCGGCCCGGGGTTACTGGCAAGCGTATCAAGCGGTACTTGGCAGTCTTGATAAGATACTGATCGGGCAAAATCCGGGTCAGGTGGTTGATACAGATCATGGCGACTGGTACAGGGAATTATTTGCTCCAAGCGTTACGGTAGGTTTGATCCAACCGAGCGATTTGGCAGGATATCGTAATGGCCCGGTCTACATCAGGGCTTCCATGCATGTTCCGCTAAACCGTGATGCAGTTCGTGATGCCATGCCGGAGTTCTTTCAATTACTCAGCGATGAACATGACCCGGCTGTGCGTGTTGTCCTGGGGCACTTCATCTTCGTTTATATTCATCCGTACATGGATGGCAACGGACGCATGGGCCGGTTTCTGATGAATGCGATGCTGGCGGCAGGAGGTTATCCCTGGACTGTAATTCCGGTAGAAGAACGAAACGTGTATATGGCTTCTCTTGAAGAGGCAAGCGTCCATCAAAATATTATCCCGTTTACGGACTTTCTGGCAACATTAGTTACTAAAAGACTTAAAGGGGGGCCATTGCCTAATGTGCCAAAATGAACCAACTAAGCAGGTCAAAATTTTTGTTGTAAATATTTGTTTATCAGATACTTACAACGAATCTGGTGAACCAGGGTTGGCCCCTTTTCCGGTTCACCGTTTGGTTCTCATTTTTGCTGAAATTGTTTGTTACTGATTGATGTGCAGGAAATAAAAAAGCCCGCAAATCATACGATTTGCGGGCTTTTGATTACACGTGATGTGTAAGTTGTCGGGGTGAGAAGATTCGAACTTCCGACCCCCACGTCCCTAACGTGGTGCGCTAACCGGGCTGCGCTACACC
>CAZOYJ010000219.1:0-5430 GCA_964583905.1 uncultured Roseivirgaceae bacterium | reverse complement strand
AAGGCTTTGCAGATTGTTTTCACAGGGTAATTGACTTCTACACAAAAGCCTTCAAATGCTATGATTTGAAGGCTTTTTATTTTTTACACCTCCAAAAAATCACAAACAATTTCAGAATGCTGGTGTACAGTTTGGTGAACTCACCAGGGCTTATCCCTTTTCAATCCTAGTATCTGCGGGGAAGAAATGGTTTTCAAGGATAAGGATAATACGGACCAACAAATGACCCTCGACATTTTTCGAATTCAGGGCCATTTTTAAGACTAAATAAAAAGGTTATGTCGTATCCGGATGAATTCTTCTTAACATGAGCTTCACCATCTGTAACTAACCAACTCATTCCTTGATTAGGTACTGGGTTAAAATTCCACTCTAACTGCATGTGAGCAGTAGTAATGCAATTCGACACATAATCAGTTTCTTTAACAATATATTTACCTGTGGCCAATTCATTTTCAGTAGAAGACAAAAAGGATATTGTAAAAAATTCATCCTTTCCGCTAAAACTGAAAGCATGATTATTTAAATAGGTTACATGCTCGCTTGTGAAATACAGCGTGTAAATTTGCCCAAGGTACTCATTACCATCATTATAAACAGGCCCACCAGTTTTAAAAATAAATCCCTTTGCTAGTGGATAAACTCTATCCCCAACGATTAACTGGTTCTTAATTTTAACTTCATCTTTGCATGAGATAATTTGTGCCAGTGAGAAGAAAATACTAGCAGAAATCAAAATTTTCAATGCCTTCATTTAAATCTTACTTACGATCAGCCTCTTGCAAAATTAATCATTTTGATTCTAACAACAGTCAGAATTAATTAGTCACCACGTCTAGTCTAGTTCACCGGATAGGAAATGACTTTCAACATAGAAGGGTCCCCTCACGGGAGACTCTGCAGGGAAGACCTCACCGGAGAGGAATGATGTGTAATCATTAGACTCTGCGGAGACGGCATCCCATTTCTCCTCCAGGCCAGAGCGGGGAATTAATACCCCGCTGAAAACAATACCTTGGTGCTTGATAATGACAATAGAAGTTCTGCTGCAATCCCTGATATGAATTAAATTTCAATTTATTGAGGGGAATTATTTCCCCATCAGAACTCCCGACTCTACAACAGGTTGACCCTAAACGTCAAGGATTACATTGTTTTAAGGACTAATCCATGGCATACTTCTTACTATCTAATTGGTCTATCCGGACGAAATCGAGGGGAATATGATTACACTTTAGTTATGGAAGACAAGAATAATTATTTCGTTTGCGCATTGATGTTCATCTTGGTTATGAATGCTGTGCATGCACAACCCGCCCAGGAGCAGGGTACACCACAGAATGATTTAAATGCGGTGAATTTAAAGCATGTTTATAAGCCACGAACAATAAGCATGTGGGATTCCGGGAATGGATTTATCTGCAAGTATGTAGTAGAGGGTGTGTACTACATGACACGCTATGACAAACAAGGTAATTATGTAGAAACACTGATACAAAAGGAATGGAATGATAGTGATTCAACCACCATCCACTTTGCCTTTCAACAAAGTCAATATAAATCACAAAGAGTAACGTCCTACTGGGAGGTCTCCGATCTAAACAAAACAGGATATTACTTCGAAATGACGGATAGCCTGAATAATATTTCCTGTATGTGGGTAAATGAGCAAGGAAAGTTTTCAATTAAACCACTAAGCAAAAAGCCAGACCAAACACCAACAAAAACAAATTAGGGCAATCAGCGCAGCGATGCTACAGCTTCGAAAAAAAGTTTAAGCAGGAAGCGAGGTTGCTTCCTGCTTACTGAAGTCTTCAGGAAGAAGGTGTTTCAGCAGAACTGTCAGGCGCCAGTTGTTCAATCTTTTCAGCCAACCTGGTTTCAATTTCAGCAACTTTTGCTTTCACGTCTTTTTTAACTGAAGCCACTTTTGCCTTTGCCGTTTTTTTAACTGCCTTTGCTTTTTTAACCGCTTTTTTAACGGTGGCTTTTGCTTTTTTTTCAGCCTTTTTTACTTGCTTTTTTGCTGCTTTGACGGCTTTTTTTGCTTTTCTTTTAGCCGACTTCTTTACTGCTTTGGCGGTTTTCTTCACCGCTTTTTTGACGGATTTTTTTGCCATAGACGTAAGGGTTTAAAAATTCAGAAGGAAGATAGGAAAATTTATGGCTTACTTATAAACCAATACCAGCAAACTTACATTTTAAGTACCGTAAACTCAACCCTGCGGTTGTTGGCCCGCCCCTCATCGGTGTCGTTGGTGTCGATGGGTTTTTCTTCGCCATAGCCGTGGGCAGTTAACCGGTTACTGTCAATGCCCTGACTAATAAGATAGTCCACTACCGCCTGTGAACGGCCCTGCGAAAGGTTAAGGTTGTACTCGTCCGAACCGCGGCTGTCGGTGTGGCCGGCAATTTCGATCTCCACCTTTGGGTTATTTTTCAGAAAGTCCACAACCTTATTCAACTCAACAAAGGATTCTTTCTTCAAAGTGGTTTTGTCGAAGTCAAAATAGATGTTCTTCAAGCGCACCGTAAGGCCTACCTCAATCGGCTGAAGGGCAAGATCTTTTATAAAGGGTGTAAGGTCTTCACTAATCGCCTGCACGCTATCAACGGTGTTTACATATCCTTCCGCGGAAGCGGTGAACATATACCAGCCCATTTTTTTAATCTCCTGTTCATAGGCGCCATTGCTGGTTGCGGGCGCAAATGTTACTTTTTTATCTTCTTTCAGGTACACCTGTAGTTTCGCATCAACTGGTTTCATGGTTTTGCTGTCGTAAACAGTACCGGCAAGGACCAGTTTTTTGGCAATAGGAGTGAGGCTGATGTCGACATAAATGGTGGTGTCGTTGCCGAGGGGCGGCAATTTGATGGTTATTGGTTTACCCGGCAAAAAGCCGGATGCCTGGGCATTCACCGTGAACGATGCTACTTCCGGTAAATCGGTTTTAAACAAGCCCTCCCGCGATTGCATCTTGATTATGTCTTCATCACCGGGTTTAATTTCAATAGCCGCGTTAACCGGTTGCTTGGTTTTTTCATTTTGTACCGTACCAATCAAGGTGATTTTCACATCGTTCAACACCAGTTTCCAAAGATCAAGCGTTCCGCCATCGCCAATCGTAGCCCGGCTGGTAAATACATCGCCTTCTTTATCGATGCAAAAATACATTTCGCCACCGGCTGTGTTAACGGGCGATCCCATGTTTACCGGGTCGCTCCATTTCTGCCAGGTGTCGTCCAGGCGTGTGCTTTTGAAAATATCGGTCTTGCCAAAATTTTCCGGTAGTTTCCGGTCACTGGCAAAGTAGAGTGTCCGGTCATCGGGTCCGATGAACGCTCCGAAGTCATCGTCTTTATCGGAGATAGTAAGTCGTGCGGGGCGGGTCCATTTGCCATCGGCTCCCAGGTTGCTTACATAAAGTTTGCTTCGCGGACTGTTGGCTTGTTCGCCCAGGAAAATGATGATGTGTTTTTTATCAGACGACATGCTGGCGCCATAAAAGCGGCCTTTATTCATTTCTTTAAAACCGGGTACCTCTATTTCCGTCAGGCGGCCGGCCGGATCGACAATGGAAAAGCCTTTTGTGTCTTTGGATCGGCCTCCTTTAATAAAGAGTGAGCCATCGGGCAGGGCCGTAAACACCTGGTTGCTGCGGTGGATATTAAACGGGGATGACAGGTGCTGCGGTGCCGACCATTCCCCGTTATCGCCCAAAGTAGAAACCCAGATATCGTCACTGCCTTCTTTGCCAAAGGTGTTTTGCGGATGGTTGTGAATAAAGAAATATAACTTCTTGCCATCGGTTGAAATAATGGGCGCGGCATCGTGGTAATAGGTGTTAACCTCCTTGTTGAGTTTTACCAGGGTATAGCGGGGTGCAAATTCCTGGGCATGAAGGATGGAGAAAAAAGCGCAACAGACAAGTAAGAACAAACTTCTAATCATGGACAGTCAGGTGTTTGGTCAAAGATAAAACTATTGCACCTGACTTGAAAACCTAAATGTATTGCCGGATTAACGGGATTTGATCAGAAAACATTCGGATGGATAATTCCCCGCCCGCTCATGGCTATTGAAATCAGGATAAGCACCAGTGCAATAGCGTTAAATACAAACATGCGCTTGTGTTTGGCGGTGTCGTCAGTCATTTTTTTGGAAGTTGTACGGGCAAGCGTAATGAGTACAATGGCAATCAGATTAAGCGAAAGGTGCTCCACCGCCCAGTATCGAAGCGTAGCAGTTTTCATAGTGGTGGCATTAAACTGCACCAGGTCGCTTTGGAAGTAGAGCAGCACGCCAACCAACAACTGAAAGTGAGTGAATATAAATAAGTATAAGCTGAAGGTGTTATCCAGTTTGGCGTACGGTTTTTTGCCGAGCCATTTTTGGAGGGAGATAACCACCACCAGCACCAGGGCAATCAGTACAAAATACCGGAGAAGAGAATGGGTGTGTAACAAGCCTGTATACATATCGGTTAGTTTAAGCCCGAAAATAGTACGCCTTTTCCAAACTTCCGAAAAACTTCCTACTTTGTCGTTATCACCTCCCGATTGGGGGCAAACTAAAATTTAGCTGGTACATGAAAATTTTGAAGCGTGCATTGATCGGGTTAGCCTTACTCATAGCCCTGGTGGCAATTGTTCTTTTTATTTACCTGCAAAGCCTGAAACCGGAATTGAAGGGCACGCAGACACTTCCGGCTTTAAAAGCTGAGGTGGAGGTTTATTTTGATGAATACGGCATTCCGCACATTTATGCGCAGCACGAGGAAGATGCCTATTATGCGTTGGGGTATGTGCATGCGCAAGACCGGCTGTTTCAAATGGAAATGCTAAGACGGGCAGCCGGTGGCCGGTTGGCAGAAGTGTTGGGTGAGGATCTGGTGAAAGTCGATAAGCTTTTCCGAACCCTCAGCATCAATCAATTTGCAAAGGCACATGCGGCAAAGTTTTTGTCGGCTGATACCGCGGCCTTCCAACGCAGTGCGCACGCCTATCAAAAGGGCATCAACCATTTCATTAAAACCGGTAAAACACCAATTGAATTTACGATTATTGGAATCCCAAAAGAAGAGTTTACACCGGAAGACATTTACCTGGCGGTGGGCTTTATGGCGTTTGGCTTTGCCGAAGGCTTTAATGCCGACCCGGTGTTGCAAAAAATCCGAACCGAATTAGGGGAAGAATACCTGACCGACTTCGCCATGCAAACTCCTGCGAATGCCGTGCGGATTAAAAATTTCAACGGACCGGTTAAAGCTAACGACCAACTTATAGCCGGTATTCAACAAGCACTCGAAACGTTGCCGGTTCCGTTGTGGCAAGGCAGCAACGGTTGGGTAATCTCGTCCGAAAAGTCAACCACAGGATTTCCGATTTTAGCTAACGATACCCACATCGGGTATTCACAACCGGCCGTTT
>CAZOYJ010000218.1:0-5444 GCA_964583905.1 uncultured Roseivirgaceae bacterium | reverse complement strand
TATGAATAAGAAACTAAATGCTGGTTTTACTTTCCTACTAGTCCTTTTTTCCTTTTTACTACAGGGTCAGGATAGGGAAAGCAAAATACAAAATCTAATTGACTCTCTTCGGATGGCGGGTAATTACCCAAGCTTAAGTGTGGCCATTAGTACTGACCATTATTCTGAGAACCTGGTTTCTGGATATAGCTCAATTGAAGACAAGGTCCTTCTTAAATCCACTGATATGTTCCTTACCGGAAGTGTAGGAAAAACCTATGTTGCCACTATCGCGATGCAACTTATAGAAAAGAAAAAACTGAACCTTGACAGTAAAGTAACAGATGTTCTCGGCACCTATTCCTGGTATGGTCAACTGCCCAATGCTAATGATATTACTGTAAGGATGCTTATGAATCACACCAGTGGCATTATGCGGTATGAATTTAAGGAGTCCTTCACTGCAGATTTAAGCGCTAATCCTGACAAGGTTTGGAAACCAGAAGAACTTGTGAGCTATGTACTGAACGAGCGGCCAGTCTTTAAAGCAGGAGAAGGATGGGAATACGCTGACACCAACTACATCTTGCTAGGAATGATTATCGAGAAGATAACTGGCCAACCTTACTACGCATTACTTGAAAGAAACATTATAAAGCCCTATAAACTTACATCCACAAAGCCCTCCGTTCAACGAGAACTCCAAGGTCTTGTGCAGGGCTATGCGGGTAAGGAAAATGTTTTTGGAGGTGACGAAAGAATGATTAATGAAAATGGTGAACTTATTATCAATCCACAGTTTGAATGGACCGGTGGTGGAATTTATTCAACCGCAGAAGACCTTGCGCGTTGGGGTAAAATACTATACGAGGGGAATGCGTTCGATAACAACTATTTGGCAGAAATGCTTAATGGGGTACCTGCTACGTTAGGAAAGGATGTGAAGTATGGATTAGGTGTTATCGTTCGCTCAACCCCATTAGGTATAACGTATGGCCATAGCGGTTTTTTTCCAGGGTACCTTGCGGAGCTTGTCTATTTTCCAGACCACCGGATCAGTATCGCCATTCTTACTAATACGAGCGATGTAAAATCTTTGAAGCTTGGGCTAAACCGTATGGCCAATGTAATTGCAAAAGCTGTCGTTGAAAAAAAATCATAATCGTATGTGGCATCTGCGCTCCCTTTTACTAATTGGTTCAACTTTGATAAGTTGTTCTTCTCGTACTACAACAGTTCAGGCAATTGACCAGGAAAAAATAAAAGAAGAAGTTCTGGCAATACATAATGCCTCCTTACGTGCTCATTGGGAGAGAGATCCTTACTATTTCATCCAGAACTTGTCTGATGACTATATCACGGTATCGAATGCTGAAATTAAAAAACCTACTAAGGATGAAATATTTTCCATCTTCAGTAATTACCTGAGTAAAACAACTTTTTTGGAATACCGAGATACACACGATCCTATTATTGGCTATTCAGCGGATGGTTCAGTGGCATGGCTGATTGCACAAGTCCAGGTTACAGGCCTTCGTACAAATGAAACGAATCAAATGGATACAATTCGTTTTAAAAGTGCCCATATCAGTGTATTCGAAAGGCAAAATGAAAAATGGATACGGAAAACAAATGTTTCAACAAGTGTATCGCTTAAATAGTATTTACACAAGTCACCACTAATATGATTACTACAACAACTTCCTTACCTACATGTAAAATGAGAATCAAATATTTATTCACGATTGTACTTATGGTCTCTCTGGTGGACTATTCGTATTCACAAAGCCCATCCTGGCAGGGTAAATTTGAACAACTTGGCCCATTGCTATCGACACCCAACAGTTATCGAACCGCAACCGGTGAGCCTGGCCCCGACTATTGGCAAAACCTTGCCGACTATGATATTGAAGTTGTATTGAATGATGACAATCAATCGGTTCATGGAGTTGAGCGGATCACCTACCACAACAACTCGCCCGCTACCCTGAAGTTTCTATGGTTGCAGCTTGACCAAAACCTGTATGAGAAAGGAAGTAATGGGCAGGTTAGTATGACCAACCCGATGAAGGATACCTTGTCGGTTAAAACGGTGGCCGGAAACCTTGGTCTGTACAATTTTGATGGTGGTCACAAGATTGAATCTGTAACCGAGCTCACCAATAAGCCATTGACCTACACCATCAACGGAACCATGATGCGCGTTGAACTGCCCGTGCCATTGAAAAAGGGAGAAACCTATTCCTTCCAGATCAAGTGGCATTTCAATATTGTTGACCGTATGAAGTCATGGGCAAGAAGCGGGTACGAGTATTTTCCGGAGGATGGAAATTATGCCTATCATATTGCTCAATTCTTTCCACGGCTTTGCGTATTCGATGATGTGGAAGGATGGCAGACCAAACAATTTCTTGGCGGCTCTGAGTTTGCCCTTCCGTTTGGTAACTATTCTGTGAAGATCACCGTACCGTCTGATCACCTTGTAGCTGCCACCGGCACGTTGCAAAATCCGGAGCAAGTCTTGTCTTCAGTTGAGCGCCAGCGACTTGAACAAGCCAAACATACATTCGATAAGCCTGTATTCATTGTAACAGAACAGGAAGCAACAAGCAAAGAAAACAAAAGGGCCAAAGACAAGCGAACGTGGCATTTCAAAGCCCAAATGGTACGCGATTTTGCTTTCGCATCATCGCGCAAATTCATCTGGGATGCCATGGCCGTGAAGATTGGCGATAAAACGCCCATGGCCATGTCGTTCTACCCGAAAGAAGGCAATCCGTTATGGGAGAAGGAATCGACAATTGCAGTAAAGAATACTCTCGTTCACTATTCAAAACTCACCCTTGATTATCCCTATCCCGTTGCCATTTCAGTTCATGCTCCTTCAATAGGCATGGAATACCCCATGATTTGTTTTAACTGGGGAAGGCCAAAGAAAGATGGTACCTATACAGACCGGACACGGTATGCGCTGATTGGTGTGGTAATTCACGAAGTAGGTCATAACTTCTTTCCCATGATTGTCAATTCCGATGAACGTGAATCCACCTGGATGGATGAAGGACTGAATTCTTATTGTGAATACTTAACAGAGGCGGAATACTACCCGGGGTTCCCGTTTTCCTACGGTCCGCCTGAGACGATTGTGCGATACATGAAGGGCTCAAGTGATACGAAGCGACCACTGATGACGTCCGGTGACCAGGTTATCCAGTCAGGAAACGAACAATATGCAAAAGCTGCTACTGCCTTAAATATTTTACGCGAAACGGTAATAGGAAAAGAAGAATTTGATAAAGCTTTTAAAGAGTATGCTAACCGTTGGGCTTTTAAGCACCCTAAGCCTGCCGATTTCTTCCGGACCATTGAAGATGTTACCGGAACTGACCTGGATTGGTTCTGGCGCGGTTGGTTTTATACAACGGATGCCGTGGATATGAGTGTTGAAAATGTTCGATGGTTTCGATACGCTGCTGAAAAGGAGAACCCTGAAAAGAATCTTTCTGAACCAAAGGGAGGACTTGCATCAAATAAATCGGTATTTAACCGACCTCCGCAACCCTTAACCCTTTCAGAGACATCCGAAAATGCCTATGCAGAGTTTCGGTCGCGCATTGATGAAAAATACATTCGTCAGGATTTGAATGGTAAGAATATTTATGAAGTCACACTGAAAAATAAAGGGGGCCTGCCTATGCCGGTCGTGGTTGAGTTTGTCTATAAAGATGGTTCCCGTGAAGTGGAGAAATTGCCGGCAGAAATCTGGCGGTATAATGAACAGACTTTTGTTAAAAGCTTTGTGAAGGAGAAAGAAGTGGAGCGCGTTACCATCAATCCGAATAATGAAACGGCCGACATCAATATGGAAGACAATGTTTTTCCTCGCCAACCTTCGGAATCCAAATTTGATCAGATGAAAAAATCACAAACGGGCAGTAACTAATGTACCCGACCCTTTGGTTATGAACAACAATAGACCACATCGGAAAAATTCGTTCTCTGATCTTCACTTGCTGGCCAATTACTTCACCACTGCATCGAGGTCCATCAGGAGACATAAGCTTTACTCCTTTATTAATGCTTTTGGACTGAGTATAGCCATTGCCTTCTGCACACTGATCTACCTTTTTATTCAGGATGAACGAAGTTTTGATCGGTTTCATCTCAACAAGGATTTGATATACAGGTTGGAAGCAAAGCGCTATGAACACTGGCAACCAAAGGATCCTTACCGTACAATATCGTGGATACAGGCTGCCGTTCAGCCTGTTATAAAAAATGAATGCCCGGAAGTGGAATTTACTACCCGTTATAGTCATGAGCGAGGTATAGTACGCTATGAGGACAAGATCTTCACGGAAGAAATTACTTATGTTGACCGTGACTTCTTCAGCATGTTTACCCCGGAGTTCATCAGTGGGAATGCCCATAAAATCTTTTCCACACCAACAGAAGTAGCACTCACCCCAGAGTTTGCGAAAAAGTATTTTGGAGAATCAGATCCTATCGGCCGGACGTTGGAAATTGAACAGGATAGCACAAGAACATTTATTGTATCCGCCATCGTAGCTCCCCAACCTGCCAATTCAAGCATTCACTATAACATTATTATTGTACAGGAAAACCGACCAGCCTATAAGGCCATTGCAGAGAGTTGGGGAAATTTCTCTACCCCCACCTTTGTGCAGTTGTATGCCAATGCCAACCGTACTGAAACGTTGAAATCGAATCTTGACAAACTTCGGGATAAGTATCTTAGTACTTCGTTGGAAGAATGGCGAAAGCTGGCAAACGGTGCCATTCCTGATGACGCCACGCAATTGGAGTATGTCTTTACCCCTTTGGAATCTATGCACATGAATACCAAAGTTTCATGGGAAAAGGCAAGTGATCCGCAGTACTCGCTCATCTTAGGCGCGATAGCACTGCTTATTCTTGCCATTGCCTGCATCAATTATGTGTCGCTTTCTCTCACTACATCCGCCAACAGGCGCATTGAAGTGGGTATTCGAAAGACCATCGGTGCACAACGAAGTCAACTGGTAACTCAGTTCGGTTTTGAATCAATAGTGCTTGCAGTTTTGTCCATGGTGATTGGGTTAGGTCTTGTCTCTTTATTTCTTCCATATTTCAACTCATTCACCAATAAAAGCATCGGCATTACAACCAATAATGCAATCCAGGTTGTAGGCTTTGGCTTCGTTTTGTCTGTTCTGGTAGGTTTACTGGCCGGGAGTTACCCGACATTCTTTTTGTCGAACTTTAAACCAGCAGTGGTTTTGAAGGGAAGATTTACCGCAAAAGTTCAGGCCGGCTTTACACGATCATTGGTTGTACTGCAATTCGCTTTGTCCGCTTTTCTTATCATCAGTGCATTAGTGATGTATAAGCAGATGAACTATGTGACCACGAAAAACCTGGGATACAATGCGGATCAGGTAATTGTTATTCCAACTTATGCTGCC
>CAZOYJ010000217.1:0-5463 GCA_964583905.1 uncultured Roseivirgaceae bacterium | reverse complement strand
CAAACAAGCTGGTGATTTATATCAAAATTATGTTACTGTCACTAAGCTGACCGAGCAATTAAAAACACTAGAATCAATAATTTCGACTTCAACGAAGGAATTGGTGGATACAGTAAACCCGAAACTGAAAAGGGTACAGATTGGACTGAATGTGATCGATAAAATTCTGGATGAAGACGAAAAGAATAAAGTGCTACGAGATTTTTTTGAAAGTAACGATGCGCAAATACAGGATATATTCAAACGTATCCACTCACCACGTGAGCTTGACAAGGTGCTTTTTCTGACGGAGGAAAGCGATTCCATCAGGATACAACGAACCAACGGCAAAAAGAGCAGCATTGATGAAATCAGCTCTGGGCAACGATCCGCATTGGCGCTTTCTATATTCCTGGCCTTGAACAAGAAACTGAAAAACGGACCTAACTTATTATTGTTTGATGATCCAGTTGCGTTTGTTGATGACCTCAATGTTCTTTCATTCCTGGATTATCTGCGCGAGATTGTAATCAACGAGAATCGCCAGATTTTCTTTGCAACGGCCAATCAAAAGCTGGCCAGTTTCTTTGATAAGAAATTCAGTTTTCTCAGGCCTACGAATGAGTTTAAGTCCTTCCCATTACAACGACAGGTTAGCCAATAATAACGATTAAAATGTGAGGGCTTTAAGAGGGCCATTTTTTTGTCCTCCTGAACCCAGCCGGAACCATCGAACTCTTTTACATGCAAACTTCACTCATAACTTGCTGACTTACAGTATATAGATGGCGCAGGGGGTTCGACAATCTGTCGGCTAGGGCTACAAAATGCTAAATATTTTCGCTGGCAGTTTCTTAAACTTTTTGATACAGGGTTCCCTGCCTGACGGCAGTCAGGGATTCCTATGGGGCTACAATAACCCTTCTACATGGTGATTTTATCGGTGAAGTTTCTTACTGGCTCTTTATTTTGGGATTTCCCCACCCTTAATAGGTCATACATCGAAAAAGCAAAATAATAGCTCTATTTTTAGAGTTATTGCTTCACATTAATTCGGGGAATCGGATGTTGTACAAGATCAGACTAAACGATAACCATTATAGTTCATGAACTCCCTCCGAGAAAAACGTATTGCTGTATTGGTAGCCATTACCTTTATCGTTGTTGCCGTGTTGGCCGTTTTTTCAGTAACCAGTTTTCAGCGCCTGTTGCAAACCTCACGGCTCCTTAGCATTACCAACCGGATAGTCAATTACTCTGAAGCCGTTCTGAAATCTTATACTTTAATGGAGTCCAGTCAGCGCGCATTCATTATAACCGGTAATGACGAGTTTCTCGAATTATTAGAGGAGGGGCATAAGACTATGGCTTTGCGCCTGCACTTACTGGATTCGCTAACGCACGAACAACCGCTCCGGCACGAACGAATCCAGACCTTGAAATCCCTAACCGACCGGGGAGAAGAGTGGCTTCAACTACTGGGGATAACCCGGAGAAAGAGTTTTGATGAAGCCCAGGCACTGGTTATGTCAGGCAGGGGCAAGCAGTTGTACGACTCCATCACCACGGTGGTTAATGAAATCCAACAGGATGCACGCCAACAGTTTTTGAATCAGAACACCATTACCAACCAAAGCCTGAAAAACTTTCAATACTCATTTATTGGTTTGGCCATTGCCATTACTACGGTTATCAGCCTTTTGTTTTATACCGTTAACAGAGCCCTGAAAGAACGCAAGCGGATTGAACACGAATTAATAGCCGCTGCTCATGTTGTAAAAGAGCGGGAGGAGCGTTTTCGTTCAATTATCACTTCGGTTGCCGATGCTATAATCGTGTTGGATGAGCATGGATTAATCTGCAACTGGAATAAAGGTGCAGAATTGATTTTTGGATGGACTGAAGAAGAGGTTTTAGGAAATCCAATGACGATGGTAATGCCTGAAAAATACCGGGATTTGCATATCCGGGGAATGGCTCGGTTTAAACAGTCGAGGGAATCCACTATAATCGGAAAAACCATTGAGCTTGAAGGCTTAAGAAGGAATGGTGAAATTTTTCCAGTAGAGCTTTCCATCAGCACCTGGCAAACCGAGGGGCATACTTTTTTTGGAGGTATCCTGCGCGACATCACCGAACGAAAGCAAACCCAAAAGCAAATAGCTGAATTGGCTTCCATTGTTGAATCTACCGATGAAGCCATTATTGCCATCAATACCAATGGAATTATCCAGAATTGGAATAAGGGAGCCGAACAGATTTATGGGTACACACGCGAGGAAGCACAAGGGAAACACATCAACCTGATCATACCCGAATCCTTACACGACAGGCGGTTCGCGGTATTTCCTCGAAGCATTATGAAACCAAACGGATACGGAAAGATGGAACCCAGGTTGACATTTCCCTTACAATTTCACCCATATTGGATAAAGCGAGCGGAATGATTGGTATTTCCAAAATTTCCAGAGATATAACAGCGATTAAGCAACGCGAAAACAAGATTGTTCAACTTAATAAAGAGTTGGATGCTTTTACGTATTCTGTTTCGCACGACTTACGTGCTCCGCTACGCCATATTTCGGGCTATGCGCAGATTCTGTTGGAGGACTATAGCGAGAAACTGGATGATGAAGGTAAGCGTGTTACACAGGTAATCATTCACAACACCAATCGAATGGGGCAGCTTATTGATGACCTGCTGAATTTTGCACGGATGAACCGAAAGGAATTAACCATGTCGCAAATTAATATGATGCAATTGGTTACTACGGTCTTACAGGATTTTTCCGAATTTGATGCCAGGTCGGAGGTGACGTTTGGTGAATTACTTCCGGTTAATGGTGATCATAGCATGATGAACCAGGTTTGGATAAACCTGATCTCTAATGCGTTCAAGTACTCTTCTAAAAAGGATCAAATAAGGCTGGAAATAGGATCCTACCGGCAGGATCATGAAATTTGCTATTTTGTGAAAGATAACGGTGTTGGTTTTAATATGGAGTATAAACATAAGTTGTTTGGTGTGTTTCAGCGCCTGCATAAAGCCGATGAATTTGAAGGTACTGGTGTTGGCCTGGCCTTGGTGAAGCGCATCATTCAACGGCATGGCGGTCGGGTGTGGGCAGAAGGTGAGGTTAACCAGGGCGCTGTTTTCTATTTCTCATTACCGGCAGCATTACGATCACCACACGAAGATTAGACCATACATATATGCAACAAGCTGTTGAAATTTTACTGATAGAAGATAATGCGGAGGATGCCGAGCTGACCATTCGCACACTCAAAAAGAACCGCCTGACCAACCACCTGCTCCATGTATCCGATGGACAGGAAGCTATCGATTTCCTGTTTAATGAAGAAAATACAATGCCGAAATTAGTATTACTGGACCTCAAAATGCCAAAAGTTGATGGATTGGATGTATTGAGGCGAATTAAGGCTGACGCTAGTAAAAGCATGATTCCGGTCGTTGTTTTAACTTCTTCAAAAGAGGAGAGTGATATCATTGAATCCTATAAATTAGGTGTGAATGCATACATTGTTAAGCCTGTTGATTTTGATCAATTCGTGAAAGCCATTTCAGCGCTCGGATTGTTTTGGTTGGTAGTGAATCAACCGCCTAACTACGTGTGAGGTGAGTTGCTACACAAACATGCGATGCCGTTAGGCAACACAAGTAAAAATATTTTTCATTTTTTATTTCTCTTAACTCCACATCAACGAAGTGTAAGCCAAACAGCACGCGTTAAAAAAACGTGAAATATTTTGATTTCTGAACAACATCTGTTACCTTAGATGAGTTTTAGACACATGTTTCACTAAAATTAAAAACGCTATGGCAAAAAAAGCGAAGAAAGCAGCAAAGAAGAAGCCTGCTAAGAAGAAGACAGCTAAGAAAGCTGCTAAGAAGAAAAAGTAATTGTGTTGAAGTAACACAATTAGCAAAAATAGCTGATCATCCGATCGGCTATTTTTGTTTTAAGCCTTACCCTATCTGTAGAAAGTATGATGTTGGTTATTAGAACGTGTACCGGTTAAAAATTTTATCGAGCTCATCGTAAAACAGCTTGTCGTTTTTACCCGTCAGCGATGCCGTTCCGTTTTGTTTCATTTCCAGTAACAAACTGGCATAATGCGCCAGGTCTACCGGGGCGATAAGTAAATCTTTAAGCTCTTTTTTTATAAACTCAATACGCCTGGTATTCAGCTCTTTCAGGTTGTATTGTTCGGAGAAATAGGTAATCAGGTTCTTTTCGTCCAAAAAATCTTTAATCAGATCGTTACGGATAGACCGGATGATGTCGATCCGGTGTTCATCCGAGAGCTTTATACCATCGGTGGTTTCAGTGGGTTTTTTCTCCTCCTTCAGCATCCGGATACAAGTATACATTTAATTACACTGAAATTTGTTTACCGGCAGGTTAAGAATTTTTAAGTGGTTGAAACTGACTTTGATAAGTTGTGAAAATCAAGTAAAACTCAAATTGTATAGTGATTACCTGTTTTGCCTGTACGATGGGCCTGCTTGCGTTTTCGAAGTATAGGGTCAGTTGCAAAAGCGCACCGAAGCGCGATACAGAATTTCCGCCAGATCAATAACCGAATTGACATCAACCCATTCAACTTCTTCGTGTATTCCGGCACCTTTAGGCCCGATGATTACCGTTTCAATTCCGGCTTCTCCAAAGATGGCCGAGTCTTCCCACCAGGTATGGCCGATGAACCTAAATGCAGAACCTAATACTTCAGAAGCAGCACTGACCAAATTGGTTACTACAAGAGATTCTTTCTGAATTTCATACGGGGCACGCCAGATTACCTTTTCAATCTCTGCACGAAAATCAGGGTCTTGTTTCTGAAGGTTGTCAAGAATTTGGCTGAGTTCTGAATCAATTGCTTGTTCGGATTCGCCCGGAAGGGTTCGCCTTTCAACGTGAAGGGTACACGCATTGGAGTAAATGAAAAGGCTTCGCCCTCCGTTGATTAGGGGTACATGCATGGAAGCCTCGCCACAAAGTATGTGTTTATTTTGTTGAGGTAACGTGCGGGCAAGTTTATCCAGTTCAGTCAGCAACAAGCCCGTTTTAAGGTTTGCATCAATGCCAATAGAATGATTGCCGCCATGTGCTGTTTTACCATGTGTGGTGATTTTATAAATGCCGAACCCCCGGTGCGCCAGACAGATATTCAGGTCTGTAGGTTCGGTAACGATGGCGGCATCCGTTTTCAGTTTTTTCACAAGTGTTTGTGCGCCAACACTCGCGTACTCTTCATCGGCCACAAAGGAGAAGACCACATCCCCCCTTAGCCTGATCTTTTCATCCTGCAGGGCTTTGGCTGCTCCAAGTATGGCTGCAATGCTGCCTTTCATGTCGTAAGCTCCGCGCCCATATAATTTACCAGCGTCAATTTTAGCGGAAAACGGATCGCTCATACCCGCAATACCTACGGTGTCCATGTGCGCATTAAGCATAAGCGATT
>CAZOYJ010000216.1:0-5485 GCA_964583905.1 uncultured Roseivirgaceae bacterium | reverse complement strand
GTACCACCGTTATTCCGGTTAGACGAGAATACCAATTTTTTACCATCGTAAGAAAACATCGGAAAAGAATCGAATGTCTCATCAAAGGTAATTTGTTCAAGTCCGGTTCCATCTTCGTTGATCATGAACAAGTTGAACTTGAACCCCCGTTCGCTGTGGTGATTGGAAGAAAATACAATTTTATTTCCGGACGGATGGTAAAACGGTGCCCAATTTGCCTTGCCCAGGTTGGTAACCTGTCGTAGATCGGAACCATCGGCATTGCACACAAAAATTTCCATGTTGGTGGGTGCCACCAGGCCTTGTGCCAGGTATTCTTTATACTCGTTAATTGCTTCTTCTGTATTCGGGCGCGATGCGCGGAAAACAATTTTACTGCCATCGGGAGAGAAGAATGCGCCACCGTCATAGCCCAGGTCAAATGTAATCTGTTTTACATCGGTGCCATCGAGGTTCATCGTGTATAAATCGAGGTCGCCATTACGGGTTGAGGTGAACACAATTTTATCACCCTTCGGAGATACCGTTGCCTCGGCATCGTAGCCTTCTTCGCGGGTTAATTGCTGAAGAATGTTGCCGTTAAGGTCGGCCACAAAAATATCGTAGGTTGGGAAGATCGGCCACAAATACTTTCCGCCCGGTACCCGTTCGGGATCTTTCGGACAATCATTACCGCCCAAGTGCGTTGAAGCATACACAACACTTTTGTCGCCCGGTAAAAAATACGAGCAAGTCGTTCGGCCCTTTCCATTGCTGACCATGGCCGGTTTGTTGTGTTGTAAATCATCAGCACCCACGGTCGTATAAAAAATATGGTCGCAGTTTACACCCCAGGCGTTATTATTCGATTGAAATACCAACTTGGTGTTATCAAAGCTCCAATACGCTTCGGCATTGTCGCCACCAAACGTTAGTTGCTGCAAACTTTTGAAGTACTTTTCCTGGGGGTAACGCACATCAACCAGCGGTTCCTCCGCTACCTGCTCTTTTTTTGTGGAACAGGAAACCATTAGCCCAAGGGCGAAGAGTAATAGTAAACGCATACGTGAAGTCACTAGGGTTGCAAAAATAGGTTTCTAATTCATTTTCGGATACCTGTAAACGAAAATAAAATACCGTGTAGACTTATCAGGATGAAGTTAATTCTTCCTTCAAAGCTCTTCGTAAAATTTTACCCACATTGGTTTTAGGCAATTCGGTCCGAAACTCAAAATGCCTGGGCACTTTGTAGTTGGTCAGGTTTTCGTACGAAAATTTCCGTACTTCCTCCACCGTTAGCGTTGGGTCACGCTTTACAATAAAGGCTTTAATCGCTTCACCCGATTTTTCATCGGGAACCCCAATGGCTGCCACTTCAAGAATTTTAGGATGATTGGCCAGTACATTTTCAATTTCACTAGGAAAGACATTGAAACCGGAAACTTTTATCATGTCCTTTTTTCTATCCACAATCTTAAAAAATCCTTCTTCGTCCATATACCCGATATCGCCCGTACGGAACCATCCACCGGGATGAAACACACCCGAATTATCGCTTTGCCAATACCCTGACATAACCTGCGGACCGCGTGCACAAATTTCACCGGTTTCACCTTGCTTAAGCATGTTTCCTTCATCATCCATAATCACCACTTCCGTGCTGGGCATCGGTAACCCAATGGTGCCCATTTTGTGGGTTCCATCCAATGGATTACAACACAATACGGGTGAGGTTTCGCTTAATCCGTATCCTTCCACCAAGGGCTTGCCGGTAACTTCCTGCCATTTTCTAGCAACCACATCCTGCACCGCCATTCCGCCACCCACAGCGCCTTTCAATGCTGAGAAATCCAGTTTGGCAAATCCCGGGTGATTGAGTAATCCATTGAATAATGTGTTTACGCCTGTAATGATGGTAAACTTATGCTTGCCTAATTCCTTCACAAAACCCGGTATATCGCGGGGGTTGGTAATCAGGATACTTTTAGCGCCTACGCTGAACATGAGCACTCCGTTTACGGTGAGTGCAAAGATATGGTACATCGGAATTGCAGTAATAATTATTTCCTGTTTACCGGGTGATTGTTTCAGAAGGGGCTGAAACCAATGGGTGATCATGGAGTTGTGGGCAATAATGTTGCCATGCGAAAGCTGAGCCCCTTTTGAAAGTCCGGTGGTTCCACCGGTATATTGAAGAACAGCAATATCATCGTGCGTAACCGTGGGTGCCGAAAACGTCAATGTCGCGCCCTTCTTTAGTGCATCGTTAAAAGAAACGGCTTGTGGCAGCGAATAGGGCGGCACCATCTTCTTAATGTTCTTCACCACAAAATTTACGAGGGTACCCTTCAATCCGCCCAACATATCGCCCAATTGAGTAATGATAATATGTTTGATGGAAGTGTGGTTCAGAATCTTCTCCAGGCTGTGCGCAAAGTTTGCCACAATTACGATGGCGGTTACACCTGCATCTTTAAACTGATGTTCCATTTCACGTGGCGTGTAAAGCGGATTGGTGTTTACAACAATCAACCCCGCACGCAAGGCACCGAAAAAAGCAACCGGAAACTGAAGCACATTGGGCATCTGGATGGCAATCCGATCCCCTTTCTTTAAACCAATCTGCTGAAGATAGGCCGCAAAATCTCTCGATAATTTATCCACCTCACCATAGGTAAGCTGGGCTCCCATATTCTCGAAGGCTACCCGGTCTTTAAAAGCAGAACACGACTTTTCAAACAGGGCTACCAACGATTTGTGATCATACAGATGTATGTCGGCTGGAATGCCTTCGGGGTATTTTTTAATCCAGGGGAAGTCGATCATGAAACACAGGTTTAGTAAAACAATCGATTGTTTGAATCAAATATAACCGACAAGAGCAATACCTGAATGACCGCAAAACAAAAAACCCTGACACTGTGCCAGGGCTTTTGCTCAAACTTATTAAACCACGAAGCGAGCTGTAGAGGGAGGGCTCGAACCTCCACGGGGAAGTTAGCTACAGGACAAGAAGAAAACATTTAGTGGTCAACCCGTTATCCTGCGTTTATCCTTGACTCCCCACCCCCGAGACAGGAGGGCTTGTCTGCCAATTTCAACACCCTACAGTGCACATTGATGCAACAAAACAAGGTATTTGTATATGTCTCATCAACATATGAGCACATTTTTTATAGTATATTCAATATTTTGTGATATTTTTAACAGATCAATAATCATACCCTATCGATATGCCTCAAAATTATCAACTCGACAAAACCGACTTGAAGATTCTTGAAATCCTGATGCAGGATGCCAAAAGGCCCTATACCGAAGTTGCCCGGAAGATTTTTGTTTCAAGTGGAACGGTTCATGTGCGGATGAATAAGCTGGAAGAAGCCGGAATTGTTGAACGAACTACCTTGAAAGTAAACTACGCCAAACTTGGTTACGACATAACGGCATTCATCGGTATCTTCCTGGAAAAGAGCGCTTTATACGATAAAGTGATGACCAAGCTTAAAGGCATTCCTGAGATTACAAACATTCACTACACCACCGGCAATTACAGCATGTTCGTGAAAATCCATTGTAAGGATACCAACCATCTAAAAGCCGTTTTACACGATAAAATTCAACAGGTTGACGGTATTGAGCGCACCGACACCATGATCTCGCTCGAGGAAAGCCTTGAGCGGAACCTCGACCTGATTTAACTCAAACTTATTGCCGTTTTGAACCAAAAAATGGCATTTCTGTTATATCTTTGCCTATTATTTGAAATTAGTCTAAATAGACTGGAATGAGCAAAGACAATCAGATTCTGGAAGAATTTACCTCGAAAGAATACGAGCACGGATGGTCATCCAACATTGAAATGGAATCGGCCCCGAAGGGCTTGAATGAGGAAATTGTACGGTTTATTTCGGCAAAGAAAAATGAACCCGAATGGCTTCTGGAATGGCGGCTAAAGGCTTACCGTCAATGGACTAAAATGACCGAGCCGAAATGGCCTAATGTTACTTACCCGAAGATCAATTACCAGGATGTAATCTATTATGCAGCACCCAAGCAAAAGGTAGGGCCTAAAAATCTGGAAGATGTTGATCCTGAATTGATCAAAACGTTTGAAAAACTTGGCATCTCCTTAACTGAACAAAAGCGGTTAACCGGTGTAGCCGTTGATGCCGTTCTTGACAGCGTTTCTGTTGCCACTACGTTTAAGGAGAAGTTGGGTGAACTCGGCATCATATTCTGTTCCTTCAGTGAAGCCGTTCATGAACATCCTGACTTGATCAAAAAATACCTCGGCTCGGTAGTACCGATGAACGACAATTATTTCGCTGCGCTTAACTCGGCTGTATTCAGCGATGGATCCTTCTGTTACATTCCGAAAGGTGTTCGTTGTCCGATGGAACTATCCACCTATTTCCGAATCAACGCTGCCAACACGGGCCAGTTTGAACGCACGTTGATCGTTGCCGATGAAGGCTCATACGTTAGTTACCTGGAAGGCTGCACAGCCCCTCAGCGTGATGAAAATCAATTGCATGCAGCCGTGGTTGAAATCTACGCCATGAAAAATGCACAGGTAAAATACTCTACCGTGCAAAACTGGTACCCGGGCGATAAGGAAGGTAAAGGCGGCATTTACAATTTTGTAACCAAGCGCGCACTTTGCTTCGGTGATCATTCTAAAGTATCGTGGACCCAGGTTGAAACCGGATCGGCTATTACCTGGAAATATCCATCCTGTGTTTTAAAAGGTGATTATTCTTCTGGTGAATTTTATTCAGTGGCGGTTACCAATAACTACCAGCAGGCCGATACCGGAACAAAAATGATTCACATTGGCAAGCATACCAAATCAAGAATTGTATCGAAAGGAATTTCAGCGGGGCATTCCCAAAACAGTTACCGCGGACAAGTGCACATCATGAAACGTGCAGAACATGCACGGAATTTTTCACAATGTGACTCGTTGCTGATGGGTAATCAATGCGGGGCACACACCTTCCCTTACATAGATGTTGAAAACCATACCGGTAAGGTTGAACACGAAGCCACAACTTCAAAAATTGGTGAAGATCAAATCTTCTATTGCTTGCAAAGAGGCATTGATGAAGAATCGGCTGTTGCCCTTATTGTAAACGGCTACGCTAAAGAAGTGCTGAATCAACTTCCCATGGAGTTTGCGGTAGAAGCGCAGAAACTTCTCGCACTCACACTGGAAGGAAGCGTAGGGTAGGTTAGTTGTTTTAGAAGAGAGACGCAAAATTTTGCGTCTCGTACAAAGATTTTAATAAGATAAAGAATAATTGATCAACAGCATGTTAACCATAAAGAATTTAAGCGCCAGGATTGAAGACAACCAAATCCTGAACGGCATCAACCTGGATGTGAAGCCGGGTGAAATACACGCCATCATGGGACCCAACGGTTCGTGTAAGAGTACACTGGCCTCCGTATTGGCCGGCCGTGAAGAATTTGAAGTTACCAAAGGAACGGTTGAATACCTCGGCAA
>CAZOYJ010000215.1:0-5486 GCA_964583905.1 uncultured Roseivirgaceae bacterium | reverse complement strand
GATTCTTGACTTCGGCTCGCAATACACCCAGTTAATCGCCCGCAGGGTGCGCGAGTTGAATGTGTATTGTGAGATTCATCCCTTCAATAAAATCCCCGAAATAACCCCGGATATTAAAGGTGTTATCCTTTCCGGGAGCCCGTGTTCGGTGCGGGATGAAGGATCCCCGGATGTTGACCTTTCCCGCTTTAAAAATCTTCCGGTGCTTGGAGTTTGTTATGGGGCTCAGCTTATAGCCCAAAAAAGCGGGGGAACTGTGTTGCCTTCACAAATCCGTGAATACGGTAGGGCCAAACTTACAACGGTTGATCACCACATCGACCTGTTAAAAGAAATTTCACTCGACACCCAAGTGTGGATGTCGCACAGCGATACCATTGCCTCCATTCCCGGTCATTTTAAAATTATTGCCAGCACCCCTTCGGTAAAAGTGGCCGCTTACCAGGTGGGCAATACGCCTACCTATGGCATCCAGTTTCATCCGGAAGTAACCCACACCACCGAAGGTAAAAACCTGTTACGGAATTTTGTGGTGCACATTTGTCAATGTTCGCAAGATTGGACCCCCGATCAGTTTGTAGAAAGCACGGTGGCTGAACTTCAGAAAAAACTGGGTAACGATAAAGTAGTCATGGCCCTTTCGGGAGGCGTTGATTCCACCGTGGCAGCAACCCTTGTTCATAAAGCGATTGGTAAAAACCTGCATTGCATTTTTGTGGATAACGGATTGCTGCGGAAGAATGAATTCGAGCAGGTTCTTGAATCATACAAAGGCATGGGCCTGAATGTGAAAGGAGTTGATGCAAGGGAAAAATTCTATTCCGCGCTAAGCGGGTTAAGCGACCCTGAAGCAAAACGCAAGGCCATTGGTAAAACATTTATTGAAGTGTTTGATGAGGAGGCTCACCAGATTACCGGTGTACAATGGCTGGGCCAGGGAACCATCTATCCCGATGTTATTGAATCCGTTTCGGTGAAGGGGCCCTCGGCAACCATCAAATCGCATCATAATGTTGGAGGCTTGCCCGAGAAGATGAAGATGAAAGTGGTCGAACCGCTCAATACGTTGTTTAAAGATGAAGTACGGGTAGTGGGTAAAACCCTGGGCATCGATCCGAATATTTTAGGTCGCCATCCGTTTCCCGGGCCGGGTTTGGGCATTCGCATCCTGGGTGAGATTACGCCTGAGAAAGTGCGTATTTGTCAGGAAGTTGATGCTATCTTTATCAATGGATTGAAACAACATTCACTTTATAATAAGGTGTGGCAGGCCGGAGCCGTATTGTTGCCGGTGCATTCCGTTGGTGTAATGGGCGATGAACGAACGTATGAGCAAGTGGTGGCGTTACGGGCAGTAAGCAGCACCGATGGCATGACGGCCGATTGGGTGCACTTGCCGTATGAATTTCTGGCTGAAATTTCGAGTGATATCATTAATAAAGTAAAAGGCGTAAACCGTGTGGTGTACGACATCAGTTCAAAACCACCGGCTACCATTGAATGGGAATAGATGTGTTACCGGCAACTTGAAAATCTTAGTGAATTGTATAGGATGAAAACGATCACCCTTTGTCTGGCTTTACTGTTATCCGTTCCGGTTGTTGCTCAGGTAAACTACCAGCAACAATACGCCAATGCAAAAGCATTGTTCCGCGAAGGCAAGTATAACCTGGCGATGGAGGGTTTCAAGTCATTGATTCCCTATGATAAGAACAATCCATTCACAGAATATGCATCCTTTTATTATGCTGTGAGCGCCTACAACCAGGGTTATAAATCGGTGGCGAAGGATATGTTTCTTCAAATCAAACAACTCTACCCTGCATGGGATCAGTTGGATGAAGTAAACTTATGGCTTGCCAGGGTGCATTTTGACAGCCAGGAATATTTTCAGGGCATTAATCAGCTATCCAGCATTAAAAGCAGTAAGCTTCAAAAAGAGGTGATGCTGATTAAAAAACACGGTCTGTCCACGCTAACAGATTTGGATGCGCTTACCCGCATGCATCAGGAAAACCCGAAAGATGCTGCAATTGGAGAGAAGCTAGCCTTCGAATTATCCAAAGAAATCAATTCCCGTGAAGACAGGGAGATGTTGGAGAAGCTTATCTTAACGTTTCGCTTAAAGCGCTCCGATTTTATTGAAGAAACTCCGGCTACGGTTTATAAAGATACCTACAGTGTATCAGTATTGTTTCCGTTTTTGGTAAATACACTTGATCCTTCACCAGCGCGCAAGCGAAATCAATTTGTGCTTGATTTGTATGAAGGCATGAAGCTGGCAGTCGATACGCTGGCGAAGCAAGGCATAAAAATCAGTTTACGAGCGTACGATACAGAGCGCAGTGCAGCAAAGATCAAGCGGTTGCTGGAGCTGAATGAATTAAAAAGTTCGGATTTAATTGTGGGCCCGTTGTTTCAGGAAGAGAACCAATTGGTGCAGGAATTTTCAAGGCTTCATAAAATTAATTTGTTCAACCCGGTTTCCAACAATGCCGAAATGGTACGCGATAATCCGTATGGCTTTTTGTTTCAACCCAGTCTGGAAACCCTGGGTGAGCAATCGGCAAAATTTTTAAACCGCTACCAGGTTACCAACAAAAAGTGCCTCGTGTTTATGGGCGACACCAGGCGCGATTCGGCCCTTGTGCGTGGATTTCTGAAAGGCGCAATGGAAACCGACCTGAACATCCTGCAACTGGAACGATTCTCCAAAGAAGGCTCAGGTCGCATCACACAAATCCTGGCAACACCTACCGAGTTCGATGAATTTAAATATCCAAAACAGTTCACGCTACCCAAGGATAGCCTGGGCTGCGTATTTGTTGCTTCCGATGATCCGCTGCTCTTCACAAAAGTGATCAACAGTGTAACCACTCGAGGCGATAAGGTTACGATTCTGGGTTCGGAAGCTTGGCTTGATCAGATGAGCGACTATGAAAAACTTCATTCGTTGAATGTCGTTTTATTTGCTCCTAATTTCTCATCCTTCGAAAACATGTGGAATAAGCAGTATCAACGGAAGTTTTTAAAAACCCATGGCCGTGCTTCCGGTGCCAGCGCCTATACGGATTATGGAAAAATTGGCTATGAATTTATGCTGTTTGCCGGCCACATGCTTAAAAAGAATGGCGTGTATTTTCAGGATGGACTCCATAAAACTACAATAAAGGGTTTTCTTACGCAGGGCTACGATTTTCAGTTTAGCCGCGACAACCGGATGGTCCCTTTTATTCGGTTAGAAAACGGAGAGTTTACGGTAATCGAGTCAACGTTTAAACGTTAACAGTTGATGGAGATTTTAGTTTTTGTTGCTTATTTTTGCTCCCTGCTATGCAACGGGTAATTGCGTATTTCTTTTTACTGATCATCGTAAACGTAGTCTTTTTTCATCCGATGAGTTCGGTTGATCGGGAATTGCATTTATTTTCTGATCCGGTAAACTCGCTGGCCGAATTTGTGGTGGAGGTTTGTCTTCAGATAGAAGACGTACACCCGGGTGATGAACGTGAATCCGAATCAGATCATTTTAACTTGTCGAAATTGTTTAAAGCTTCCGGGGCTTCTTCCATGCTTACCGTCAGGCACAACTATCTTTTGGTTGACCAGGCAATTGCTGTGTTGCCCCTTGTTATAACCGTTCAGGATTTCATACGCCTTGCTACCCCGCCTCCGGAGTTTATAGCCTGATCTCTTTCTTATTCAGAATTGCACAGAATTTGTGCAGCGGTTTTCATTAATTTTTTAGATCAAGCTATGCGATATCCATATTTATTTACGATCACAATACTGTATTCTTGTCAGCTTTTTGGACAAAACTATGACTCCCTGTACGAGGCCCAGGAAAAAACGGGTCCGTTAAAAATCCGCCATGCCGAACCACTCTTCATTGATCTGATCCGCGACCTGGGCGCCCATAAGGGCGAAAAGGAATGGAACGTTGGGTTTGGGTTGGTCGATAAACTGCAATTCGATAAGTACATCGGGTTGGTAGAATATGAATGGGCGCCTGTTGACCGTCTCGGGTTAGAGGTTGAAGTTCCCATAACCATTTATGCGGCAGCCGCAAACGGGGTTCCTGCGGAAAGACCGTCCAACCGGGTTGAGTCCATCAAAATGGCTGCTCAATGGACCTTCCATGTATCTGAAAAAGCCAGGGCTTCTTTTGCATTGGGATACTTGAATGAAATTGAGTTTTCAGACTTGAATGTGATCAGCCGGTCGAATTTGTTTCAGGGTAATTTGTTTAACCCGTTTTTCATTGCAGCAAAACGGTTGGGTTCTGATTTTCATTCGCTGGTGTACACTGGCCCGCAAATCCATCGCGACTTCAATACAAAAAGCTGGAAAACTCGATATGAATGGAATACCAACTTCCATTATATGATTCCCGGCACCCGAAATTTTCTGGGCATTGAGTTTAATAAAATGTTTACCGGCTCGGAGTTTGAAATGGTTATCCGCCCTCAAATGCGGGTGGTTATTCATGAATCGTTGTTGATTGGTATTGTGCAAGGTATTCCGGTATCAAAGGATCGCGAACGCTTGAGTTCCTTCCTGCGGTTGATTTATGAACCTTTCCATAAGTAATTAGTTAGCGGGTTGCCTAATGTTGGGCAAGATGGGGTTACAGTACCGCGGTTTGTTGCATGAATGGACTCTAACTAAATTTTCTTACTTTTACTTATAATAGCCACATCCAAACCCAATGGAGAAACAACTTTTTGCCGCTTTATGCCTGCTTGGTGTTTCAATCGGCTCCTTTTCGCAGGAAGATCAACGGGACAGAAATGCCGTTACCTATGAAGAGATTTATGACGAGCCGTACAACATCAACAAGCTTTTTATCCAATTTCAGCCGCTGTACGGTGAACTGTTCGCCACGAATGTAAATGCCGGATTTGGTTTTGAAGGGCACTATTTTTTAAAGGATAAAGCCAACTTCAACGCCAGTTTCCGGAAAGCCTATTCAAGTGGATTGTATGATTTTAACCGTCAGCTCGCCCGTAAGGTAGGCGATGTGGATAACCGGATCGGCATTTTCAATTATTATGAATTTGGCGGGACTTACCATGCCAAAGATTTTGAAAAAAGCTCCAAGACCAAGATGATCCTGTATAAAAAAATATACCGGAAAAATACCTGGGCGGCTATGGTACCCCTCAATGTTGAGGTGCCCTGTAAGGTGCGTACCATCTATGGGGTTCGGTTGGGCGGCATAATCTGGGATAGTTCTGTAGATATTAACCGTGCCTTGGATCGTCAGGATCTTTCGTTTGGCGATCTTAAAAATTCCGAAGGCGACAGCATTCCGCCTGGCAATGACCTGTTTTCGAACATTTCCTCCAAGGGCTTGTATATAGGCGGTTCCATGACCTGGATTCGAAATGTAGCTATCAGCTTTGATAAATTTGATACAGGAACAGATGATTTAATACTCACAACATTTTTTGGAGTTTTCGTAAATCTGTAAAATGCAACACTTA
>CAZOYJ010000214.1:0-5500 GCA_964583905.1 uncultured Roseivirgaceae bacterium | reverse complement strand
AATAAAGCCCACCTGATCACTGCCGTTAAAGACCTGGAATACATCATGAACTGGAATGCATCCCAACCGGTAAAGAAAAAAATCTCGCCCTTTTCGCTGGAAGGCTATACGGAGGAAGAAAAAACAGTGCTGACCTTACTGCTGGAAAAAAGTCCCGTAATGATTGATGAGCTTAGTTGGAAATCAAATTTGCCGGTAAGCACACTCGCAGCTTTATTGCTGGGCCTTGAGTTTAATGGCCTGGTTAAATCCCTTCCGGGGAAACAATACGCTCTGAGTCGTTAAGTTTTGGGGAAAATCTCATCGGCCAGGATCATGCTCTTTCGAAAGGCCTCCATATTAAGTTCCGGTGCCGCCTGATGATCGGCTAGAAACGAAAGAATGGTTTCGGTTGCCAGGTTTCCTACCAGTTCATCATCGGCCATCGGGCACCCGCCAAATCCTTTTAGGGCACCATCAAAGCGCTTGCAGCCGGCCCGGTAAGCGGCTTCAATTTTTCCCCATGCGGTTTTCGGATTGGAATGAAGGTGCGCACCTAACTCAACGGAAGGAAACGACCCCGACAGTGCCGTGAACAAATCAGCTATGTCTTCCGGTTTAGCTATGCCAATGGTATCGGCCAATGAAATGATTTTTACCTCTAACGTAACCAGTATGTCAACAAACTGACGTACCACCTGGGCATCGTACGGATCGTTATACGGATTACCAAAGCCCATGCTAATGTAGCAGACCAGTTCTTTTTCATTTTGTATGCAGATCTCCTGAATTTCAGCCAACTCATTGAGGGCCTCGCCAATCGACTTATTGGTGTTGCGCTGCTGAAAGGTTTCAGAAATCGATAAGGGAAAACCCAGGTACCGGATACCTTCGTGCTGAGCCGCGTCACGGGCGCCCCGTACATTTGCCACTATGGCCAGTAACTTCGATGAACTGGTTTGCCAATTCAATTGGGCCAATACATCAGCCGTATCGCGCATTTGCGGAATAGCTTTGGGGGAAACAAAACTGCCGAAATCAATCGTATCGAAACCTACTTCCAGCAATTGATTGATGTATCTTACCTTCTTCTCGGTGGGAATGAACTCATGCAACCCCTGCATGGCATCGCGCGGACATTCGATAATCTTCATAAACAAATCTACACGGTTAATCCTATACCCAACAAGTAAATTCAATTACCGCCCTGCAGATAATTGCCGATCTTTTAATTATTCACATTTTTGCACACCTTCGCTCAGCTATGACAGCCACCATCCAGGAAAACATTAACCTTCAACCCTACAATACCTTCGGCATCAAGGCTTACGCCCGCTATTTTATTTCCATCCAAACCACCAATGACCTGATAAGCCTAATTCAATCTGAACCCTATCGAAATCACAAACGCTTAATCCTCGGTGGCGGAAGCAACATCCTCTTTACCTGTGACTTTAACGGACTTGTTATCCATAACGACTTAAAAGGCATCACCATTACCGGTGAAACCGATGATCATATCCAACTTACGGTTGCCTCCGGTGAATCGTGGCATTCGTTTGTGATGCATTGCCTCGGAAATAACTGGGGCGGAATTGAAAACCTCTCGCTGATACCCGGAACCGTTGGCGCGGCTCCCATGCAAAACATCGGAGCGTACGGTGTGGAGATCAAAGAAGTGGTCGATCGGGTAACCGGAATTGACCTGTTCACCGGCACGGAACAAACGTTCACCAACTCCGAATGTCGGTTCGGGTACCGGGAAAGTATCTTCAAACATGACCTGAAAGAAAAAATTTTTATCTCAAGTGTTACTTTAAGTCTAACCAAAAAAAATCACCGCTTGCGCACCGAGTATGGCGCGATAAAAGATACACTAAACGCGATGAGCATCACGCAACCAACCATTCATTCGGTGAGTGAAGCGGTGATTACAATCCGTCAACAAAAACTTCCCGACCCACAGGTATTGGGTAACTCCGGCAGCTTCTTTAAGAATCCGGTTATCACCGCTTCGCACTATGAACAACTGCTGAAGGACTATCCAGCTATGCCCGGTTATAAAGCTGAAAATCAATCAATTAAAATTCCGGCAGCGTGGCTCATAGAAAGTTGCGGATGGAAAGGAAAACGCATTAACGATGCAGGAGTGCATCACCAACAAGCGTTGGTGTTGGTGAATTATGGTACGGCAACCGGAGAAGAAATTTTATCTCTATCGAGGAACATTCAACACGATGTTGCGAAAAAATTTGACATCGATTTGACACCTGAAGTGAACATCGTCTGACTGCTTATCGTCTTACGGATTTGTATTTCTTTACTTGTTAAAAAAATCATACTACCAAAAATTTTCGTCAAATATTTTTGCGGATTAATTTTTTGTTTTAACTTTTCACAACTTTTTAACATTAAAACATAAAACGCTATGGCAAAGAAAGCAAAAAAAGCAGCTAAGAAGAAAACCGCTAAGAAAGCTGCTAAGAAGAAGAAGTAATTAGGCCACGCCTAAAAACTTTGCGAAGGGAAGTAATTCAGAATTACTTCCCTTTTGTTTTTTATCCACACAAGTCGCAATTGAACCCGGCATTTTAAACTCCTTTCACACGGTTGCGGAAATTAAATAAGTCGGTTAGTTGCACCACCCTTACACAACTGAGTAACTTTGAGCCGTTTAACAACTTAACCACCAAGGTAATGGCAAAAGTAAGCGCAAAGAAAACCACCCCCTCTCCAGCAAAGAAAGTTGCAGCACCCCGTAAACCAAAAGCAACCGCGGTTGTATCCATCGATAAAGCCTGCGAACAGGCCCTCAATAATTTACAGGCCTTGAAACTTGATCAACAACTACAGGCCGATCTGGCCTGGTGCCTGGGGAGTTACCGGTATGATCAAAACCCGGTTGGCCTGTTACAAACAGGAGCCAAAGCCCTGGAGGTATTAAATGTCGCTAAAAAGAAAAACGTCAAAGCCGTTCCGGCAAAAGTGATTAATGACCTTAAGAAAGTGCTTAAGCAAGACTGAACCTCAGATCATGTGAGTAACGTTGGTCAACGCACCTGAATAAGCCGTGGTTTCAACTCCGAATTTCAGCAGGAAGTCAACACCCTCATCGGTAGGCAAGCCCTTGTGTTCCGCGTACGACTTCAGGTAAATCACCCGCTTAATGCCCATGCTATAGATAATCCGGGCGCAAGCCAGGCATGGCGATAGGGTAACGTAAAGTGTCGACCCTTCAACCGAAGTCTTGTTCTTTACCGCATACAGAATGGCATTCTGCTCGGCATGAATGGCCAGGGAACATCCACCTTTCGAATCGCGCGGGCAACCTTCCTGAGGCCACTCCTCATCGCAGTTGTGCGTACCCGATGGCGGACCGTTATACCCAATTGAGATAATGCGGGTATCTTTGGTTAGTACTGCGCCTACGTGGCGCTTGATACAATGCGACCGCTTGGCAAGGTTTACGGCCAGTTCCATAAAAATATCATCAAATGCCGGGCGTTCCATAAGTAGATTTTACCGATACTGGTTTAAGATTTAAATACGAACACTATATATTCGCCAAGTTAATGGAGTAAGATGGTTCAACCAATGTACCGACTTTTAATTCTTTGCCTGTTGCTTACAAGTGGTGCCCAGCTTTTTGCACAGCAAGCCGTAAAACCACGATTAAGCCCCTTGGCCATTGCTTCAGTCAAATACAAGAATACCTACCTCAAAATAACCTACAGTCAACCGCACAAACGGGGCCGCGAAGTTTTCGGTAACCTGGTTCCCTACAACGAAGTGTGGCGCACGGGCGCCAATGAAGCCACAGAAATCACGCTTACCCGTGAAGCCTATATAAATGGATTCCTGGTTCCAGCCGGAACCTATTCCCTTTTCACCATTCCTAACCCTGAGGCCTGGACTATCATTATAAACAAAGAAACAGGATTGTGGGGATCGTATAATTATAACTCCAAAATGGATTTTGTACGATTCGCCATTCCCGTTGTCAGTAATAGCGATGTAACCTACGAAGCATTTACGATTATCATCGAACAACGCAATAATGTGGCCGACCTTTTGCTACTCTGGGACAATACCAAAATTGTCATCCCGATTCAGTTTTTAGAACCCAAGCCATGATCAAACTTACCTTATTTGCTCTCGTTACCCTTCCCTTTTTTTGTGCAGCACAGGATGAGCTCACTGAACTCGACAAGCGCAATGGTTTTAAGAACATCAAGCTGGGCATGCACATCGATTCGGTGGCCGGATCAAAATTCAAGAAAGAAATTAAAGAAAAAGCCCACGTGTCAGCCAAACTCTACGAAATCATCAACCCCGAAAACAGCAGCATAGGCGAAGTAGCTGTAAACAAAATTGAAGTCAAGACCTATAAGGAACTGATCTACGAAATCACAGTTTTAACTGCTAAAGATCCCCGCCTGATGAAGGGCCTGGAAAGCGCCTTGGGCAAACCGGTTTACGATGTGCGCGATGAAACCTATACCTGGATGGGTAAGAACCTGGTGATGAAATTCAAGCAAGCTCCCAAAAATCAATTGGAAATGCTGTACTCCTCTACCCTGGTGCGAAAAATGATGGAAGAGGATAAAAAGAAGAAAATCGAAGAAATTGCCGATGATTTTTGAGGTTGCCCCTTAGCCGGTTGCATTACGCCTGCTCCACCGCCAATAGAAATACAGGGAAACTGCACCCATCAGGATCGCAATACCCTGCGAATGCGATACGAAATCCTCAACAATAAAACCGCGGGCCGAATCACCCCGGAAATACTCCAGTATAAACCTGCCCACCGCATACAACAGGATGTACAACAAAAACATCTGCCCGTGAAATTGCTTGCGCGATCGCATAAAAAGCAGAAACACCATCACCAATAAAATATACCCCGCCTCCATTAACTGGGTTGGATACAATGGCGTGTTTAAGGGATGAGCCTGGCAAGCCGGATCGGAAAAAATAACTCCGAAGATACTTTCGGTCGGCTTACCGTAGCAACAGCCGGCAAAGAAACATCCCACCCGTCCGAACATGTGCACCATGCAGGTGGTGATGGCCATGATATCAAGCATTTGGTATCGGGGAAGCTTCTGCTTGTGGAAATACCACAACATGGTGGGCACAGCAAACAGAAATGAACCGTAAAACACAAAACCACTGCCGGTGACCAACTCGCCCGGTGCAGACACATACCGCGCGGGGTTTTCGAAAAACAAAAACACCTTACCACCAACGAAGGCGGCAACAAAAATCAGCAGAAAGAGATTATTGGCCTGATCGAAAGTAAGCCCCACCTCCCGCTTTCCGCGGATGGCCATATACGCTACACCGGCCACCACTCCTACGGCAATCATGAACCCGTAGGTGTAAATTTTTATTGAACCGATTTCAAACAGAATGGGATGCACAGGAATTCAAGATTTCAGATTAAAAAATTCAAAAATTCGGGATGTATAAATTTTGAATCTGGAATTTGAAATCTACTTATACGAAATTCTATATACCA
>CAZOYJ010000213.1:0-5536 GCA_964583905.1 uncultured Roseivirgaceae bacterium | reverse complement strand
TGGCTTTATACCTCAGCATGGCGGCTACCGAAATCTGATAACCTATCAAAAGGCTTGCCGTTGTTGGTGTTCTTCACCAACAACGATTTTGAACAAGAACCTTGGCATAGAGATGGAAGATAAAAGTTGAGGATTAATTTTATGAAAATACTTTCAGAAATGGAACCCCTGGCTCGGCAACACCCGGAATTTCTTACGGTTACTTGTTTAGAGTGGAAACCCATTCTTGACGAAGACCGGTTTAAGGATTTGATCGTGGATAGCCTTCGGTTCCTGACCCAGGAGGCCAGGATCGTAGTTTATGGGTTTGTCCTTATGATCAACCACTTTCACCTGATCTGGCAAATGAAAGGCGAACATACCCGTGAGGCTGTTCAACGGGATTTTTTGAAATACACCGGGCAGCAAATACTTAAACACCTCAGGAATGGAAAGTCACCGTTGTTAGCCGAACTATTGGTGAACGCAAAAGACAGGAAGCACCAGGTGTGGGAGCGAAATTCATTAGGTGTTCCGCTTTGGTCAACCCAGGCAATTTGGGGCAAGCTTGATTATATTCATAGTAATCCGGTGAGGGCAGGTTTGTGCAAACACCCGTGGGAATATAAATATTCAAGTGCGGGATTTTATCTGCGGCAGGAAAAGACATGGGATTTTTTGGTTCATATTGATGGGTGAGGTGGTAAAAGACGGAGCGTAGAGCACGAAAAGCCTTGTTGGTGAAGAACACCAACAAGGGCGACAAACTTCGACTGGCAGTGGCGTTCATCCAGGTAATACAAGATGATGGTTTTCACCTGGGAGCCGAAAATGTTGGAGGTTGAATTCTGAATCACAAAAAATTCTGCCCGGTCGGCAAAAAATTTTCCGAATGAATGGTCTCTAAGCCAGGGTTTCGCCAGGGAGTCGGTGTTTAACGTCAGTACCATGGCTTCCTGCGGCACAGCATAGGTTTTGCTCACTTCTGTTTGAGCTGAAGGTTTGGCCGCTTCAAGAAAGCGTTCCGGTTTGTTGCAGGCAACAAATGCAAAAAGAATAACCGGGAGTAGCCAGGCCAGATGCATTATTAAAGTTAAGAATTTTTTCAATCCTCAAAATCCTGTACGTTCATAATACGTGTGATTCATTATCTTTAAGCAAATGGTGACCGATACAAACGGAAAATGGGAAAAGCGTTGGCACCCGCTGCGCGAGGAGTGGGTGGTGTATTCGGCCCATCGCAATCAACGACCCTGGCAAGGTGCCGGATTGATAAAACCCAATGAGTCGCCTGTTTATGATCCAACGTGTTATTTATGTCCACGGAATAAACGAATTCATGGCACAGCCAATCCGAATTACAAAGGAATTTTCATTTTTGAAAATGACCATCCTGTAGTATGCCTGCGGTCACCCGAAGTCGATTGGGCTTCCGATACATTATATAAAAAGGCGCGCGCTTCGGGTATTGCCAAGGTGGTGTGTTACGACCCACGGCACAACGTTACGCTTTCGCAGATGAAGTTGGAGAAAGTGGTGGATGTGTTTGCAGCGTTTCAAAATGAGATGATCGGATTCAGTGACAACCCGGAAATCAGCTCGGTATTGATTTTTGAAAACAAAGGTGAAGCCGTAGGGGTGAGTAATCCGCATCCGCATTGCCAGGTGTATGCCACTGATTTTCATTTTAAGTTCGTGGAGCAACAAAATCGTGTGGCTGATCGGTATGCACAGGTACACCAACGGAATATTTTTGAAGACCTAATCCGGCAGGAACAAAAAGACCAACTTCGGATTATTGCGGAGAACGATCAGGCCATTGCCTTCATTCCATTTTTTGCACGGTATGCCTACGAAGTGATGGTATTCCCCAAACAGCAGCATCAAACCCTGATCACCTTAAGCCCGGATGAACTGCAGGGCCTGGCTTCGGTATTTCATCAGGTAGTACGCAAGCTGGACATGAATTATGAAATGGACTTCCCGTATGTGATGTCGGTAATGCAGGCACCGGTGGATGGTGGGCAGTACGATAATTTCAGAATGTACCTCTGGCTTCAACCTCCCTATCGTCAACCGGGATTGATCAAGTACCTTGCCGGACCGGAAATCGGGGCCGGTAATTTCATGGCCGACACCATGCCGGAAGAGAAAGCTGCCGAGTTACAGAAAATTGATTTGAACACGTATACACTCGAACGATGAATCACGTGCTTGTCAGGAAGGTGCTGGTTGAAGCGGGGCAGGCTGTGCGGGCAAACGTATTGCAGGCACTGGCTACTTCTACACACGAACAGCTCAGCCGCGTGCATGAAGAGAGAACAGAAGATACCCTATACGTTATTGACCGCGATGCCGAAGAAGTGTTGGTTCCCGTTTTAGCAAACTATGCCCAAGCGGTTGGCGGAATAATCCTCCTGGCAGAAGGTATAGGTGAAGCAGGCGCAATGGTGTTGCCGAAGGGGATGGATCCGGCAAAAGCTTCTTTGCGCATCATCATCGACCCGATTGATGGTACGCGGTCTATCATGTATAACAAACGTTCGGCCTTTTACCTGGCCGGTGCTGCTCCCAACCGAGGTGATACTACCCGCCTTTCCGACATCGAAGTGGCGGTAATGGTTGAGTTACCTACGGTGAAGCATTATTTAGGCGATGTGTTGTGGGCTATCCGCGGTAAAGGAAGTTACGCACAAACAGAGAACCTGCTAACGGGTGAAGTAACCGATAAACAAATCCGGCCCTCCAGGGCAAAAACTATTATTGGTGGCTTTGCCCAGTTTGCGCGATTTTTTCCGCCCGGCAGGGAAATCCTTTCGCGGATGGAGGATCAACTGATCCAAACATTGGTTCCTTCAAACCCCGGAGGCAAAGCACTGGTGTTTGAAGATCAATACATCTGCAGCGGGGGGCAACTCTATGAGATGCTTATGGGACATGATCGGTTTGTGGCCGATGTGCGTGGCTTGTTGTATTCCTATCTGCGCAAGCAAGGAAAAGAAGGCGGGCATGTATGCCATGCCTACGATGTTTGTGCCCACCTGATCGGCTTGGAAGCCGGTATCATCATCACCGATGCCTCCGGCAGTCCGTTGGATGCTCCGCTCGACCTGTATGGCGAAATAAACTGGATCGCCTATGCGAACCCCGATATTGAACGGGAAGTAAAGCCCTTGTTGATGGTACTGTTGAAAGATAATCACCTGCTGTAGAATGAAATGGGTTGACGCATCAGCCCCTGGTCGCCTGGATGTAATGGGCGGCATTGCCGATTATTCCGGGTCATTGGTGTTGCAGATGCCCATCCGCAACAAAACCCAGGTTAGATTATCTTTACGATATGATAATCAATGTTTTATAGTCAGTTATCTTAATCATAACGAGAAGCTGAATGTGCGGCTCGATTACCGTCAGTTTCTTTATGAGGGCGCGGTAGACTATGCTTACGCCTGTGCACAGTTTAAGCAACTGGGTAATGATTCGTGGGTAGCCTATGTATTGGGCTGTGCGTTGGTGCTTCAACACGAATACCAGATTCCGTTTACCGGTGCCGACTTTGAGTTAGAGTCGGATGTACCACTTGGGAAAGGCGTGTCATCATCTGCCTCGGTAGAGGTGGCCACCATGAAGGCACTGGCTAAGGCTTTTAACCTTTCTTTTACCGGAACCACGTTGCCGGTGTTGGCGCAGCGGGTGGAAAATCTGGTAGTTGGCGCGCCCTGCGGATTGATGGATCAACTCTCGACCTATTTTGGTGAGCTCGGAAAATTACTTCCAATTCATTGCCAGCCCGATGATGTTCGTGAGTCCATTGCTATTCCTGCGGAGGTTTATTTTGCTGGTCTGGATAGCGGGGTGAAACATCAGGTGAGCGGCTCGGCTTATACCCGAGTGCGCTGTGCGGCTTTCATGGGGTATTCCATAATTGCCCAATCGCTTGGCGTAACCACAGCCCAATTGGTTGAGGCGAAAGAAAAACAAGATTGGACAGATCTTCCATACAAAGGCTATTTATCAAACATAGCCTTACCGGAATTTGAATCGAAATTCAGGGCCATCCTTCCCGAATCACTGAGTGGCCGGGATTTTTTAAATACGTATGGTGTTTCTATCGATCCGGTCACGACTATCGAGGCCGATGCCCGCTACACCATCCGATCGTGCACCGCACACCCGGTGTGTGAAAATTACCGGGTGAACCGGTTTGTTGAACTGCTTTCATTATTTCGGCAAGTATCGGAACCGAAGAAAAAAGAACAACTCCTGCACACCCTGGGCGTGATGATGTTTCAATCGCATGAGAGTTATTCACGGTGCGGACTGGGATCGGAGCGGACCGATGAAATTGTGAGACAGGCCTCACTGGTTAAAGGAATTTATGGCGCCCGCGTCACCGGAGGTGGTCAGGGTGGTACGGTGTGCCTATTGGTTTCAGGTGTGGAGGGTTTGGAAGCCGTTAAGAAGTTACACGCTGAGTTATGTGCCTTGTACAATCAAGAACTTGTCCTGTTTCTTTAAACCTGTTGTTCCGCCAGCCGTTCATCGAGCGTTTTATGCCGTGACCCCGGTTTAACCGGAAGCTGGCTCATGGCGTATTCGCTTAAGGCGGTTATGGTGAGGGAAGGATTGACGCCCAGGTTACACGGTACAATGGAGCCATCGAGAATATAAAAGTTCCGGTATCCATGCACTTCAAATTTATCGTTCACCACGCCTTCTTCTTTTGATAATCCCATTGGGCAGCCACCCAGAATGTGTGCGGTAGACGCCAGCCCGAATACCACTTCACTGAACGCATTTTGCGGAACACCCTTTACCTTAGCGGCATACTTATATAGCACTTCTTGTCCGATGGGAATATAACTTGGTACTTTTTGTCCGCTGTCGTTTTTAAAACTAAGCCGATGCCCGAACAGTCCACGCTTAAGTTTCATCCGCATGGCGTTGGGCAGCGATTGCATGATGAGAAAGATAACGGCATATTGTGCAGAGTCGCGTTGAAAAAGTGAGCGGAGTAAATCCCAAGGATGGCGCATCCCGTTGCCAATCATTTTAAGTGTCCGGACAAACGGGCTTCCGTTACCGGCTGCCATTACGGCCAGCTTGTTCATCGCCCCGGATTTATTCGGATACTTGCAAAGTTCAATGTGGGTATATTCATCCGGATTAAAAACTGTGGAGATGGCCAGTCCGTGATTGAGTTTACGGTCGGCAGCCACAACCCCCGAAAGCATTTCCGAATTGGTGAGCAGGTTGTGCCCGAGTTTATCCGACAATAGCGGGAGGGTTTTATACACATATTTCTGTTTCAGCAGGAGATCGAGTGTACCCAGCACGCCACCGCTTACAATTATACCCTTTGCAGTGAAGAATTGTTTTCTTTTTCGGCTAAAGCCTGTACTTGTTTGGGTGTAGATTTTATACGTATGATCCGGCAGTACTTCTATTTTGGTAGATTCTGTTTCAGCAAGAAGGGTAGCACCGAACATATGCTCTGCAAACCACAAGTAATTTTTATCCAATGTCATTAGTGTCCAGTTAAAATAGATCAAAGTTT
>CAZOYJ010000212.1:0-5628 GCA_964583905.1 uncultured Roseivirgaceae bacterium | reverse complement strand
ATTTTACCGATTCCACATGGGAAGGACTAAGTATTTGAGCCTTTTCCAAAGCAAGGCGTGACTGTCTTTCGGCTTCGCGCACTTCTTCCTCCCTTCCGTCAAATTCCCTTACCTTTTCCACACGGTTGCTCTGAGCCCGCGAAAGCAAGGCCCAGCCTTGAATGAAACCTGGATCGGTTTCCGTTGATTTTTCCAATAACGCAATAGCCTCCATTAGCCGCTGATAATTCGGCCAACTGCGAATAAAAATATTCCGGGCCCTGACAAAATTGTCATAGGCTTCAATGGACTGAGTGGGTATGGCATTAAGCTTATGCTGATCGGCACGGCTGATATTTGTATTTAGGGCATGGGCGATCTCTTTCGCAATAGCAGCCTGTAACTCAAAAACATTCGTCAACTTACGGTCATAACGAGCCGACCAAAGACTTAGATCATTGATGGCATCCACCAGGTTGGCATGAACAAGAACCTGGTCGCCCTCTCTGCGTACCGAACCTTCAACAATGTATTGCGCACCCAGGCGTTTACCCATTTCTTTAACGTCACCACCGCCTCCGGTTGCTTTGTACCTCAATACGGTAGTTCTGGAAATTACTTTCAGGCCGCTCAGGTTTCCCAGGTTAACCATTACATCTTCATGCATCCCGGCTGCGAAAAATTCATTCTCCTTATCGGGACTTAGATTATCAAAAGGAAGAACAGCAATCGTTTTGTCAGGCGATTGAGTTTCCTCATTCATCAGTTTTTTAATACTGAAAAATGAAATCACAGCCAGTATAACAACTGAGAGGACACCTATATAAAGGAGTTTCGAAGATTGCCCTTTCTTTAGTTTCCCGTCCAGGGCATTTCGTTTGGGAACAGATAACCCTACATTGGTTAATGCAAAAACTTCAACCGATTCTTGTACATTCTTGAAATCAAACAGACCGAGGGAAATGGATGTTATGGATGCATTATTCCTGATTTTGTTATGGAATTCACCTGAAACGAGAATGGTGTTTTCCTGTCCCAACGACTGGATTCTGGAAGCAATATTCACCCCATCGCCCAATGCTTTTTGATTTTCGAAAAAGACTTCGCCAATATGCAGGCCGATGCGCAAGGGAACAGCCGGGTCGGACTTTAAGTCTTGCTGAACCGCAAGGGCGCAATTGGCCGCATCGGTTGCGCTGTGAAAAATACACAGGCTTCCATCGCCATAGTAATTTAATATTTGTCCTTTAAAGTGTTCCACCCATTTTTCAAGGGTGGCGTTATAATGCTTGATGACGGCAATGGTTTTTTCTTCATCCTCCTGCATCATTGCGGTGTACCCAACTATGTCGGTGAACATGATGGCTGCAAGCTGGTGTGAATTGCCCATTCAGAAAGCTAACCAATTCCAGCCTGAATACACAATCTTTTTGCTAAGTTTTAAATGCACGGCAATACTTCAGGTGAGTTTGGAACAGCCCAACATGAGGATTGGAATCCAAGTAAAGAACTCTTTCGGGCAGGGATGTTTGTAAAAAAATTAGCAGCAACTCAAGACTTGATGCTACTGAAACTGTTCCTATTCCGGATCATAAAGAAATTAAAATAGACACACTTCACCCGATCATAGGCAATCCGGTTTGCCGAAATATCCTTTTGAAATTAAATGATTCAACATTGTTAGATTCCTTCAAAACCTTGGAAGTGTGGAATCTATAACCATTTAATTGCAACATTTTGGGGATGCATAATACGATTTGCCTGCCGTAAGTACAATTAACCGTTTCTTAATTTGTAACTTACTCCTGCAATCAAACCGTACCCCTATGAAAAAGTATCTATCCTACTTCCTCGGATTCCTGGCCTGTGCCGCCCTTGTTTCCTTAATGGCACTTACCGCTAAAACCGAACCAACAGCAGCCAAAGAACCCTACATTTTAATTGAGATTTATGAAGTACCCAGTTACCCCGACAAGGGTGTTCACATTCACTATGGAAACAACAAGCGGGAGTTTATTCCGTTTCCGGGAATGAGTGTGGAGCACCATGACGAAGCCGGTGATATTACGCTGGCGGCCATCAATAAATTGGTGGAAGAAGGTTACCAGATTGAGTCGACTGCTTCGGGGCTGGCTCAATCGGGAATGATTACTAAAATATTCATGCGAAAAAAATAATCTTATGCGTAACATGTCAAAACGCGTGGCCATTGTTGGGAGCCTGCGCATTCCGTTTGTCCGTTCCTTCAAGGAATATTCGCGTACCACCAACCAGGAGATGCTCACCGCCACCTTGCAGGCGCTGGTTCAGCGGTACAACCTGCAGGGCCAGCAGTTGGGTGATGTGGCACTGGGTGCGGTGATGAAAAGTTCTATTGAATGGAACATCGCCCGCGAAGTGGTTCAAGGCAGCGGACTGGATGTGCGTACCCCGGCATTCAACGTGCAACGGGCATGCGGTACAAGTTTGGAAACCATCAACCTGGTTGCCTTGAAAATTGCCACTGGCCAGATCGATTCAGGCATTGGCGGTGGCAGCGATACCAACAGCGATCTGCCGATCATGGTGCAGCGTGCTTTGGCATGGAAACTAATAGACCTAAACAACGCTAAAAGTTTTAGCGAGCGCCTTTCCAAACTTTTCAGGATCCGCGTAAGCGAACTTAAGCCTGCCTACCCGGGCATTGTGGAGCCCCGTACCGGCATGAGCATGGGGCAACACACCGAGAAGATGGTGAAAGAATGGAAGATCAGCCGTGAAGCGCAGGATCAACTCGCGTATGAAAGTCATGTGAAAGCAGCACAGGCCGTACAGGAAGGATTTTACAACGAACTGATTGTTCCCTTTAAGGGCGCCACCCACGACACGATTGTGCGCGCAGATACTACCCTGGAAAAACTCGCAAAGCTCAAACCCTCCTTTGACAAAAGTGAACACGGCTCACTGACGGCCGGCAACAGCACCGCCTTTACCGATGGCGCTGCAGCCGTTTTACTTACCTCGGAAGATTATGCGCGTCATAAAAATCTGGACATTAAGGCCTGGTTTGTTGACGGTCAAACGGCTGCCGTTGATTATGTGAAGGGTGCTGGGTTGCTGATGGCCCCAGCCGCTGCGGTAGCACAATTGCTCACGCGAAATAATCTGCGGTTACAGGATTTTGATTTCTACGAAATTCATGAGGCGTTTGCCGGGCAGGTATTATGTACACTTACCGCTTGGGAGAGTGATGATTATTGCAAGAATGATCTTGGACTAGATCAGGCGCTCGGCTCAATCGACCGTACCAAAATGAACGTAAAGGGCGGGAGCCTGGCGTTGGGGCATCCGTTTGGCGCCACCGGTGCACGCGTAGTGGGTACGATGGCCAAGTTACTGCGCGACAAGGGAAAGGGCCGCGGACTGATTTCCGTGTGTACGGCCGGGGGCATGGGCGTGGCGGCTATTGTGGAGCGGTGAAACTGAACTGTTAATTTTGTTATGTTACACTACTATTACTACTACTAAAACCAAATGCCTGTTTTTCCAAAGTACTTTATCCTGCATGCGTTAATTCTTACCCTTACCGCCTGTCTTCCTGGTGCGAAAAAAGAAGTGCAAGGTGACCATCGTCAGAATACTACTTTTAAGACCACCCCGAAAGTTTCCATTGCCGAAATTGAAACGGGGATCAAAGCCTGGATTGATCAGAAGACCCTTGAAGGAGATGGTTATTTCTATGCTACCGATGAAGCGAAAGAACTCCGCCTGAAGCTGGTACGGGTGCATACCGAATACCTGGCAAACTTAGGTCCGAAGCGCCACTTCGCCTGCGTAGACCTTGCCGATGTAAGCGGGGATGTTTATGATGTTGACTTCTTCCTGGAAGGTGATCCCAACAACATGACCGTTACAGAAACTTCCGTACACAAGCTCAACGGTAAACCCTATTATACCTGGAAGCAAAAGAAAGAAGACAAAACCTGGTACCGTGTGCCGATAGCCCATGCCACCACCGACCTGCTGGGTGTGGTTGAAGGTGACGATGCTTTTGAATTCTATTATGAAGCCATCCTGCCGGAGTTAACCGAAAAGGCTAACCTTTGGATTCCGATTGCAACGAGCGACAACTTTCAAACGGTGAACCTTCTTTCCCTCGAAGCTCCAGGAAACCAGCAGATGGTGAAAGACAAGGAATACGGCAACACTATCTTATACCTGGAGCTCAGTCCCGAGCACAGCTACAAGACCATCTCCATAACCTACCAGGTAGAACGAAAAGAAAAAGGACCCTATACCGATCGTACCACCGTTCCTGAAAACTTTTTAGGGGCCAACCTGCTGATACCCTTAGGTGGCCGGTTTCTAGACATTGCAAACGAAGCACTTGGCGAAAAACGAAACGATAGCCAGTTGATGCAGGCACGGGCGCTGTACGATTATGTCATTGATAACATGCGGTATATGAAGTATGGTAATTTCGGACGAGGTGACGCAGTATATGCCTGCGATACCCGCACCGGCAACTGCAGTGAATTCCACTCCTTTTTTATTTCGCTGGCCCGCACCGTGGGTATCCCTGCGCGCTTTGCGATCGGTGCTTCCATTCCCTCCGAGCGCAACGAGGGCGGCATTGACGGCTATCATTGTTGGGCTGAATTTTATGCCGAGGGTAAATGGTGGCCGATCGACATCAGTGAAGGCAACAAATACACTGCGCTCGCTACGTATTATTTCGGAAGGCATAGCGCCAACCGTATTGAACTTAGTCGGGGCCGCGACCTTATCGTAGAACCAGGCCCACGATCGGGGCCAATCAACTTTCTCGCCTACCCGGTGCTGGAAATCGGTGGCACGCCAACCTTTATTCCCACCACATTTTCATTTTTCAGAAAACCACAAAACCTGAATCCTTAAAGTGTCGTAACGAATAAATGTCTGTGTGGAAAAGCAACACCTTATCCACACAGACATTGGTTCAGGAGCAGGATCGCCCGCTTAATTACTCCTCCTGTTTTGTTGTGTCACTCGGATGCTCTTCACCTTCCGGGTGTTCGGTGCTATCCGGATGTTCACTTCCTTCCGGATGTTCTGCTTCTTCCGCTGCAGGTTGCTCCGTATTTTCAGCGGGTTTTGTTCCACAAGCGGTGAGCGTTGACCCCACCAGGAAAAGAAGGGCCAACATTACAAAGGCAAAGGATCTGATTTTTTGTAGCGCGTTCATCATCATAGTTTTAGGTTATACAGTTAGGATTATAAAGTTAGGCGAATTCATCATACTTGGCGCTATGATGTGGATAAAAGTGTCGGTTTACTCCACGCTGAGAATATCAAACTTTTTGCTGTTAAAGATAATGCTATCCCCCACCCGGTTTCCCAGCAACAATTTCCCAACGGGCGATTCGGCTGAGATGACATAATACGGTTGTTGATTCAACTCCACCTTGCCCAGGCTAATCGCGATATAAAAAATACCCTGTGAAGTAGTCACCAATGATCCGGGTAATACCGTATCACTCCGAACCTGCGCCAAGGCAAGCAGGGTGTTACGCTGTTTTTCCGCTTCTGCCAATTGTTGGGAATTCCGTTGCACCTCCAGTTGGGCCATGGCGCGTTGTGTTTCGTATTTATCGCCTGCACTGCTCTTGGTTTCCGAGTTGGCAGCGGCTT
>CAZOYJ010000211.1:0-5640 GCA_964583905.1 uncultured Roseivirgaceae bacterium | reverse complement strand
AAGAGTGCACCGGCAACGAAGTATGGAGGAAATATGGTGGTGTGCCATCCTGGTATTACAGAAGTAGCAAAGTCCATGGATACAATGGTGTGAACGGACAATACCAGTGGTGTGGATAAACCAGCCAGGATTAAGGCAACGGATTCGTAGCGCATCCAGGTTTTTGCACCGCCCTGCCATCCAAAACTTAAACCGTTGTAAACAGCGGCACGGATTTTATTTCCTTGTACAACAGCTCTGTCGCGAATAACCGCGAAGTCAGGAATCAACCCCATGTACCAGAACACCAGTGAAACCGTAAAGTATGTTGAGATTGCAAACACATCCCATAAAAGTGGTGAGTTAAAATTTACCCATAATGACCCGAATGTGTTCGGTAATGGAAGTGCCCAATAAAATCCTAACCACAAGCGCCCCATGTGAAATGCCGGAAAACTGGCTGCGCAAATAACCGCAAAAATTGTCATGGCTTCAGCTGCGCGGTTAATAGACATTCTCCAGCGCTGACGGAAGAGTAGCAAAATGGCAGAGATCAATGTTCCCGCGTGACCAATACCAACCCACCACACGAAGTTGGTGATATCCCAGGCCCAGCCAACGGTCTTATTTAAACCCCAAACTCCTATACCATGCCAAAGCAACATGGCGCAGGCGTATGCTCCCCAAAGGAGTAATGCCAGTGAAAGACCCATTGCCATCCACCACAGGTTGGTTGGTTTTCCTTCCACCTGTCGGCTGATGTCGTGCGAAACATCCTTCATGGTTTTACCACCGGTTACCAGGGTTTCGCGTATAACTGAAGTTACTGCCATAGTATTTAGCTTCTCTCGTTTATCGTTAATCCATTATGCTTTCGATGCTTCTTTGTTCCGCACCTTAGTGAGGTACCAGATGTTTGGCTTCACGCCTACATCTTCCAATACCTGGTATGCTCGTGGGTTAGCGGTTGCCTTATCGATTCCGTATGGTCTCTCCGGATCTTTCGGAGTAATCTGCAACAGTTTGCTGATGCGGCTTTCCGGATCGTTCACGTCACCGAATACAATTGCTCCGGTTGAACAAGCCGCCTGGCAAGCGGTTACTACTTCACCATCTTTCAAGGGTCTTCGCTCTTTCTTCGCCTGGAGTTTACCGTTCTGGATGCGCTGCACACAGAATGAACACTTCTCCATCACACCCCGTGAACGCACCGTTACATCCGGGTTCAATACCATCTTACCCAGATCGGTGTTCATAGCCGGGTTAACGGTTTCAAACTGGCGGTTATCGTGATACTTAAACCAGTTGAAGCGTCTTACTTTATACGGACAGTTGTTGGCACAATAACGCGTACCGATACAACGGTTGTAGGTCATTTGATTTAAGCCCTCGGTACTGTGGGTGGTTGCAGCAACCGGACAAACGGTTTCGCAAGGGGCATTATTACAATGCTGACACAGCATCGGCTGGAATACTACTTCAGGATGATCAGCGGCTTCTTCGAGGCCACGAACATCGTGTACGGCTGCATCGCTGCTGTAGTAGCGGTCAATCCGCAACCAGTGCATTTCCCTGCGGTTGATCACCTCCTCGCGGCCAACCATAGAAACGTTATTCTCTACGTTACAAGCTACCACACAGGAACCGCAGCCAATGCAGGTATTCAGATCGATGGCCATACCCCAGTGGTGGTTCTTGTAATCGTGGCCATTCCACATCGAAAGCGTTCCGGGTTCAACTTTATGTGCCGGATCTTTCCATGTAGCTACCTTCGGCTGAAAGTCACGCTTCCAATCGGCCCTGGAGAAATTATTTAAAGTTGTTTCCTGCACAACCGTTTGACGGGCCATGTAGGTTTGATGAGTTTGTGTTGTGGCAATCTGGTAACGCTCACCGGTTGGTGCAAAGGATGCTCCACCCACTGCGTAATTCAGCGAACCATTCACCATCGTGATGAAGGGGTAAACATTTTTGCCAATGCCATCGGCTACTTTACCCGCTTTTGTGCGGCCGTACCCTAACGGGATGCCTAAGGTGCCCGGTGTTTGACCCGGTTGAACCAGCACAGGAAGTTTTACAGATTCCTTTCCGGGAACTGTAATGGTAAAGTATTCCGTCTTGGCTTCTTTGAAATTTATTTTCCTGGAATCGGCAGGCGCTACCGTTACGTAATGTTCCCACACTGCCTTCGTGATAGGATCCGGCAATTCTTGCAACAACGGATTGTTGGCTTGTGATCCATTACCTACTGTACCGTTTTCAAAAACAAATACTTCAAATCCATCGCTTGTTTTATAATTCGATGCAATAGATGAAGCCGCTGCATCAACATTTCCGGCAAAAGAAACAGTTACTTCCTCCACCGGCAACTCAAATACACCATTATATAAGCAGGTGTCCCACCAGGTTTGGAAGTTACCGGATTTATAGAACCAGCTTTTCCAATTGTTCTTAACGATTTCAAAATAATCAACATCCTTTTCGCCTGCCCAGATCAGAAAACTTTCCTGCACTGCACGCGACTTAAATATGGGTGTAATGGCTGGTTGAGCAACACTGTAGTGATTCTTCTTGGGTTCGGCATCGTTCCAGGCCTCGAGGTAATGATGATCGGGAGCGATGTAATCAACCAATGATGCAGTTTCATCTTCTTTATACGATGTAGCAATCTTCAACTGAACTTTGCCCAGTCCGGCAGCCAATTCAGCGCCCATCGGATGATCGTATACCGGGTTGCAGTTATAGAAAATTACACCGGCAACACTACCGGCATTTACTTCTTTCACAAAGTTAGCCATGGCCTGATCATCGCCCTGACGGTAATTAACCGGTAAATTGGGAAGGATGGTTGACCCATAACTTCCGAGCATGTCGTTGATGGCATTCACCAACACCTGAACGGCCTTATCATTTGATCCGGCTACGACCAGAGCCTGGCCACGCGCCTTCCATAAATCTTCAGCAGCTTGTTGCAGGTTCGGTTTATCCGCGCCACCGCTCACGGTTGATCTTCCTGCCTTGGCAGCGATCAGGTTATACAATTGAACCACCACAGCACCTTCTTCAGAAGGTTTAATTTGCGTGCGGTAGTCGGCATTAGCACCGGCCAGCGACATGCCCGCTTCAAACTGGTAGTGACGCGACATTTCTTTTTTGTCTACCCCTACTTCACGGGTTTGCGCGTACTGTTTGGTGAATTCGATGGGGGCAAGCCAGGAGTTGAGGAAATCGGCTGCCACGCTTACAATCACCTTTGCTTTGCTGAAGTCGTACGTAGGAATCATAGCCGTGCCAAAAGATTCCTCGTTGGCTTTCAACATGCCGTAGTGTGAATGCTGATCGTATTGAATATGCTCAACTGTAGGATACTTCGCTTTGAACTTACCGATAACCGACTTTGTGCTCGGGCTCAGTACAGAGTTGCTCACGATTACAATCTTGCCTCCCGTTAGGCTGATGCCGCGGAGTTTGTCAGACACTTCCATATCCAACTCATCCCAGGTAGCTTTTTTGTTGTCGCCCACCCGCGGAAAGCGCAGCCTGGCGTTATCGTACAAGGAGAGAACAGAAGCCTCTACCTGGGCGCTGGTTCCGCCCTTCGTTACGGCAGAAAGGGAATTGCCTTCAATTTTAATAGGGCGGCCTTCACGGGTTTTTACTACGATACTGCAATAGTCGCCACCATTGGTATAGGTGGAGGCATAGTAGTTGGCCACACTCGGATCGGTATCCTCCGGTTTATTCACATATGGAATGGCTTTGCGGATGGGCGCTTCACAGGCAGCTAGTGAAACCGCGGCTACACCAAAGCCCATCATCTTCAGGAAGTCCCTGCGGGAATGTCCTAAATCCTCTTCGGGACCGGGAGCAAATTCCTCATGGGCATGCTTTACAAACTCAGTATCGTTGGTGAGTTGCTCAATGCCTTTCCAGTATATCTTCTTCGTAGATTCTTTCTCCATAGTATATATAAAAGCGAAGTCTGACTTAAATTACGTAACAGGATACTATCAATAATGACACTTGGCACATTCCAATCCGCCAATGTCTTCCACCTTCATCGGTTGCTTGTTTGAAGCATTGTGTAACTCAACAAGCTTATCATAGTACTCATTGCCCCGGGTATTTACATCGGTTTTGCGATGGCAATCGATGCACCAGCCCATGGTTAACAAAGAATATTGTTTTACAACTTCCATCTCCTGAATCGGGCCGTGGCAAGTTTGGCATTCGATGTTGGCCACATTAACGTGTTGGGCATGGTTGAAATACGCCAGGTCGGGCAGGTTGTGGATGCGCACCCACTCAATAGGTTTTTGATTGGGGCCGAAAGTAAGGGTTTCGGGTTGCCAATCGGCAGCAGCCCAAAGTTTTTGAATTTGAGGCGATTCGGTTTTAACAGACCGGTGGCAATTCATACAGATGTTTACCGAAGGAATGGTAGCGCTTTTGCCTTTCAGTACGCCCACATGGCAATACTTACAATCAATTTCATACGCGCCTGCATGTAGCTTGTGCGAAAAAGCAATCGGTTGCTTAGGCGCATACCCTTGTTGGATTCCTATCGAATACAGCCCATTGATTACGGCTTTAAAACCCAGTGAGCCGACAATAAATATTACAATAAAAATAAAGCCCGGGCTTCGGGTAATGGTTGCCAATGTGTAAGGCGATTGAACGATCTCCCTATCTTCCTCACTTAGCTCCTTCTGATCAAGGAACCGCTTCAACGCGGATACCAGGAACATCAGGATAACCACAAGCAACACTAATATTAATAGCATCCCGATCAGGATGATGTTCAAATACGATGACGGCACTCCACCACCAGTACCCTCTCCGGCTCCACCGGCTGGAGTGGCTGCTACCGGGGGACCTTTCTCGGTTTCCGCTTTGATGTACGCCAGAATATCCATGAGTTGCTCATCCTTCAGCCCGGTAAAAGCGGTCATCTGAGTTTTACCGTACTCATTATATAAAGTACTTGCATATTCATCTCCGCTGGCAATCACAGCAGCCGAGTTTCTCACAAACGCTTTAAACCAATCAATGGATGGAACCCGGTCGTACACATTGGACAATGCCGGGCCAACTAATTTCTGATGAACCCGGTGACAGGTTTTACAATTCGCATTGAACAGCGACTCACCATTGGCAATTGCCTCCGGTGTGGTGGGAATGTCTTGCGCGAATGAATAACTTAAAATAAAAAGTAGAACAAGGGTACTGATGTTTCTGGTAAAGGTTGGCAGGGATACTTTTATCATGATAGGTTATAGTGTCCGTTTTACATCAAGGTGCACAAATCTACTATGGGAAGTGGTTTTTTCAAATATATTTCGAACCCCTACAAAAATTATTTATTCGCAAAATGCGCTTAAAAATTCCGACAAAGAGCCTTCAACATTTTTACTTTGACTTACCCAAGACATACTACTTGAATTTAGTTTAGAATCAGTTTAAATTATGTCGTAATACCTTCATTATGAGTCCATTTGAATATATCTCCGTACTGATTTCAATTATACTCGGGCTCGGAGTTGCCTTGGTACTTACCGGAGTTGCGGAGATCATCAGACGGTGGAACGCCATCCATCACTTCCGGCCATATCACATTTGGATCGTGTTGGTGTTTGTCTTGCACATCCAGGAGTGGTGGTC
>CAZOYJ010000210.1:0-5692 GCA_964583905.1 uncultured Roseivirgaceae bacterium | reverse complement strand
GTTTGAATTCATTAGTCCCCTTAATGGGATATTAACTGCCTTTGAGGCGGATTCATCGTGTGCCTGGCTAAGTGTACCGGTTGATATGCCCCTGGTTGATCGTGAAATAATTGAGTTTCTGGTGATGAACCGTGATCGCACTAAACTGGCCACGTGTTTTTGGGACACAACCGGAGAATTTCCTGAACCTTTGCTTACTGTTTGGGAAAAAGAGTCAAAGCCTTTCCTTGAAAAATATTTCAAAATGGGCGGTTATAGTCCACGGGATTTTTTGTGCAATCACTTTGTAAACATCGTTGAAGTGCCCCATCCAAAATACCTGATCAACATCAATACGGACGGAGAACGGGAAGCCTTTCTAAAATCTTACATGAAAAACGGCTGAAAAGCGATCTTTCAGTAACGGGATTATACAAAAATCAGCGCAGGTGGTCCGTTAGCGTATAATTAATTGCATGGTTCAAGGCTACCGATATAAACACCTAATAATAAAGTTAGTAGCGTTCATCATCAGACTGGCACGATATTTAAGAGGTTCAGGTCGTGAACCCGATACGTCAACAATACCTTACATAAAAGAAAACAGCACTAAGGTTTTGGGTACCTTCGTGCTGTCTATAATTTTTTTTGGCTTATGAAAACAACTGCAAAACCACACATCAATCCGATTAATCGCGATTTGGCTATTCTGATTTTTATCGGCTTACTGATGGCCATAACGCTGGTTACAGCCACCATCTGGTTGATTAATCAGTTATAGGTTTTGGCCATATTCGGCTGGGCAGAAACCCACTCCTCACCATCTTCAAAAATTTCTTTTTTCCAGATAGGTGCTTTTTCTTTCAGCATATCAATAATGAATTGGCATGCTTCAAAGGAATCTTTGCGGTGTGGAGCCGAAACGGCTATCGCTACCGAAACCTCGCCCGGTCGTAAGGTACCAATCCGATGGCTAACAGCCCATCCCAGCAGGGGCCATCGTTGTGAGGCTTCCTCAATAATTTTTCTGATTTCGGCAACAGCCATAGATTCATAGGCTTCGTATTCCAGCCAAAGCACATTTTTGCCATGGGCTGTGTTACGCACGGTTCCGATAAAGACATTCACGGCTCCAGCACCCAGGCTGGAGGCGGTGTCAATCACTTTCTGAATGTCGATGGGCTTTTCTGTGATTTTGATCATTCGTGAATCAATTCAAGCTTAATTTGGATAGGTTTTAGAAGGGTAGTTGAAAGTAAAACAATGATCTGCAAAATCCAAAAAATCATGGGAAGAAGGTTTGATCAGCCACCGGCAACAGGCGGAATCAGCGCTATTTCATCCTTGTCGTTCACAGGCACATGCTCTTCCGCATAGGCTTCGTTAACCGCTATGAACAGGGATTTTAACGCCTCCAACCGGGGATAACTCGCATACAGGTTCGACTTCAGCTCGCCAACCGATGTGCCTTCCGGCAGATCCAACTCAAACTCCCGTTTGCCAATAATTTCGCGGGCAATGCCAAAAGCTTTTATTCTGCATTTTATGTACATACCGTTTTACCCCTCAAATTTCCGAAAGTTAGCTAATCTGTGTTTTCTGCCGCATGGAATTAATATCTTTCACCCATGAGTTTGCCCGTTCTATACGATAATCATGGCCGCCCCATCACCTACGTGCGCCTTGCCGTTACCGACCGGTGTAACCTGCGGTGTTTTTATTGCATGCCCGAAACGGGGATAAAGTATCTGCCCAAAAAGGAGTTGCTTACGTTTGAAGAGATTGAACGTTTGTTAACCCTGCTTGCCGACATGGGGATAACGAAAGTGAGAATTACAGGCGGAGAACCTTTTGTACGAACTGACCTGATGAAACTGATTGCAAAAATTGTTTCCATTCCGGGTATCACCAACGTTCACATGACCACAAACGGAGTATTAACTGCTCCTTATGTGAAGGAACTTAAGCGGCTTGGTCTGGCATCGGTTAACCTGAGCCTGGATACATTGGATGAACAGAGGTTCAGAACCATCACTCGTAGAGATGAATTTGCTCCCGTTATGCAAACGCTGGAGCTTCTGATGGAGCAGGATATTGCCGTAAAGATTAATGCAGTAGTGATGGACGGAAAAAACATTGAGGATATTCTTCCGTTGGCGGAATTAACCCGCACAAAAAATATTTCGGTGCGGTTTATTGAAGAGATGCCGTTTAACGGTGAAGGCGCACATTACACAGCATTAAATTGGACGTACAAGAGAATCCTTCAACATCTAAAAAATGAATACCCGGCACTTGAGAAAATTCAAGACCCCGAACATTCAACCGCTTATCTGTATAAAGTACCGGGATACGCAGGCGATATCGGAATTATAGCTGCCTACAGCCGAACGTTTTGCGGAACCTGCAACCGGATCAGAATAACGGCACAAGGTACTTTGAAAACCTGCCTCTATGACGATGGTGTGCTGAACATCCGCGACCTGATGCGGAGCAACACTTCGGACGAGTTTATCAAACACGCCTTGTTATCGGCATTTCAGCAGCGCCCCAAAGATGGGTTTGAAGCGGAGGATTTAAGAAAAAATCAAACCCCGGTTTCTGAGTCCATGTCAACTATTGGTGGGTAATCGAATGCGAAGAATTCATAACGAGCCCTACATCACTGCTCCGGTTTCGGTAAGGATTAATTTTACACAAACTAATTCGCCTTTACTTCCTATAATTGCTCCGTAATAAACGATTCATGAGAAAAATCAATTTTACTCAACACATACTTCCACACCTGCTGGCCATCGTGGTATTTCTGGTGGTTACCGTTTTTTTCTTTGGCCCGGTTTTCTTTGAGAATAAAGTTATTCGTCAGGATGACATCACGCAATCAATAGGGGCAGCCAAAGCGCTGCACGATTTTCGGGATAAAACCGGGGAAGAAGGGCTATGGACACCCAGCATGTTTAGCGGTATGCCGGCCTACTTGGTAAATGTGCAATGGGGAAATTCGGTCATCATTTTTTTAAAGCAGGTTATTTCGTTCGGTTTGCCCCACCCGGTCAGGAATATTTACCTCGCTTTCTTCTGCTATTATATCATGCTGCTGGCTTTCCGGGTAAAGCCTTATGTTGCCATAGCCGGAGCGCTTGCTTTCGGACTATCCTCGTATATGATTATCGGGCTCGCGGCCGGCCACAATGCCCGCATCGGGGCCATTGCGTTTATGCCCCTGGTCATGGCGGGGATTCACCTTGTCTTTTCCGGAAAACGAATTCTGGGTTTTGGCGTCACGGCTGCTGCAATGGCGCTCCATCTTCGCGAAAACCACTTGCAAATCACGTACTACCTGATGCTGATTGTATTGGCGTATGGTTTGACACAATTAATTTATGCGGTACGTGAAAAGAAAGTGATGGAGGTGGTGAAAAACACCGGCATTCTTGTTCCGGCTGTGGTGTTGGCTATTGGAACCTTCTTAGGCCCCATGTGGGCAATCAGCGAATACAGCACCTTTTCGATTCGTGGAAAATCCGAATTGGTAAAGCCGGGTGTAACCGTAGGAGCCGGTCTTGATCGTGACTATGCTTTTTCGTACAGCAACGGTATACTCGAACCGCTTACCTTATTGGTTCCCAATTTCTATGGGGGATCCAGTATGCAAAATCTTTTTGAGGATGAAAAAAGTGCCTTACGAAGAGCGCTGACCAACCAAGGCATACAGTATGATTCGCGGCAAATGGGGCATTCGGCTTATTGGGGGCCCCAATCCTTATCGGCACCGTATTACGGAGGCGCCATTGTCTTTTTTCTGTTTGTTGTGGGGATTGCATGTGCTGAAAAAAAATATGTGTGGTGGCTGGTGCCGGTAAGTGTCTTTGCCATAATGCTTACGTGGGGCAGTAATTTTTCAGGCGTTAACTATTTTCTGTTCGATTACTTTCCGGGGTACAATAAATTCCGGTCGGTAACTTTTGCGATTGTAATCACGTTGTTTGCCATGCCTTTATTAGGAACGCTTGGCTTGCAACGAATTTTAAACGAACCCTTAAGCAAAGAAACGAAAAAGAAATTGCTGATAGCCTTCTCGGCCAGCGGTGGCTTGTGTTTGTTGTTGCTGGTGGGTGCGGGCATGTTTGACTTTTTAAAAGATAGCGAGTTAGGCATGCCGGCCTGGTTTACCCAGGCGCTTCGCGAGGAGCGCAAAAGTTTGATGCGATCCGATGCCCTTCGGTCGCTTGCCTTTATTGCAGGAATTTTCATCGCGCTCTATTTTGAAGTACATAAAAAAATCTCGCCAACCGGATTTTATGTCTTCCTCATCTTCATGGTGCTGATTGACGTGGCCGTGGTTGACAGACGGTATTTTTCGGCCAACAACTACGAGCGCAAAAGCCGTAATGCCGGAATTCAACTCAGCACAGGCGATCAGCAGGTGATGGCCGATAAAAGCTATTTCCGGGTGATGAATATCAACAACCCGATGAACGATGCCCTCACTTCGTATTACCATAATTCTATCGGAGGTTATCATGGCGCTAAAATCAGACGCTACCAGGATTTATACGACTCGTGCATGGTCAAAGAATTCAATGCATTCATTACCAACGCCCAGGCTGGCCAGTTTGATTTCAATCAGTACCCCGTCCTGAATATGCTTAACACAAAATATTTTATGTATGGGCAAAACCGGGAAAATGTTATACCCAATAACTCGGCCAATGGAAGCGCATGGTTTGTGCGTGAGGTGATCCTGGTTAATTCGGCCAATGAAGAGCTTAACGCTACCTGCGGGATAGATTCAAAAACCCAGGCTGTAGTGGATGGTTCGAAGTTCAAGCTTTCAGGCATTGCAGCCGATAGCACGGCTTCTATAAAGCTGGTTGAAAACAAACCCAATTACCTGAAATACGAAGCGGTTGCTGCGGCTAATAACCTGGCTGTATTTTCCGAAATCTATTATCCTGCGGGCTGGAAGGCCACCATCAACGGAAATGACGTACCAATTATCCGGGCCAATTATGTGTTGCGAGCCATTGAAGTGCCGGCCGGATCGCATACCCTTGAATTTACCTTTGCGCCTGCCTCGTACACCATCGGCAACAAAATAACAGCCGCGTCATCGTGGTTGCTGGTGTTGGTACTGCTGGGAAGCCTGGGCTGGAGTTGGCGGAAGCAGGAATGATGGGGTTACGAATGCCGCATCCGTTGGTCAAACCAGGGCCGAAGAATGGTTCGGTCGAGGATAATAAAAGCCAGTGCAATGTTGAGCATAATGATGATGTTCACGATCAGTTTTCCATTGAGTGGAATGGAAGGAAGCGGTTGCTTGATGTATTTGCTTTCCAGGCCAAATTCGTTCAGGTTGATAGCACTGGTGGTATCAAAAATACCAACCGACAATAAGAACGAACCAATGCCCACTGCAATGAGTACACCCATCAATAATAAAATACCATTGCGCATGGATAATCCCGCCCGAACCGGGTATTGATCCAGCCGATGCATGACCAGTTGGGTAAAATTTCGGGAAGGCTGTTGCCATGCTGTTTGTTGCAGCACTGTGGTTACCCGTCTTAATTCCCCCAGTCGGTCTTGCAGTTCGGCTGAAGCGGCAATCTCCTCCTCGAGCCTGGCTTTATCGGTTGGCAATAACGTGCCGTCAAGGTATTCCAGGAGCCTGTCATCCTGATGTTTCGATATCTGTTTCATAACCTTCTTT
>CAZOYJ010000209.1:0-5715 GCA_964583905.1 uncultured Roseivirgaceae bacterium | reverse complement strand
CAATCTCAGCTCATACAGTCGGAGAAAATGGCCAGCCTGGGTGAACTCACAGCCTGAATAGCCCATGAAATTCAAAACCCGTTAAATTTTGTCAATAATTTTTCGGAAGTAAATGCTGAACTTATTTCGGAAATGAAGGATGAATTGGCACAGGGAAATATGGATGAAGCCATAAAAATTGCGGATGATATCAATGAAAATGAGAAAAAGATAATCTTTCATGGCAAGCGTGCCGATGGTATTGTAAAAGGAATGCTTCAGCATAGCCGGGGTAGCAGTGGTGTAAAAGAGCCGGCCGACATTAATACCCTGGCCGATGAATATTTGCGCCTGGCTTACCATGGATTACGGGCAAAAGACAAGTCGTTTAATGCAACCATGAAAACGGAATTTGATGAGTCTATCGGAAACATCAACATCGTACCACAAGATTTGGGCCGGGTGATTTTGAATTTAATTACGAATGCATTTTATGCGGTTACCGAAAGGAAAAAGCAATTGGGCGATAATTACGAACCAACGGTAACCGTCAGTACAAAGAAGATTAAGAATGAAGTAGTAATTCGGGTAAAGGATAATGGTAATGGCATTCCGCAGAAAGTATTGGATAAAATTTTCCAGCCTTTCTTTACTACCAAGCCAACCGGGCAAGGCACCGGACTTGGCCTGAGCATGAGTTACGATATTGTAACCAATGCGCACAACGGGCAACTAAAAGTAGAAACCAAAGAAGGTGAAGGATCAGAATTCAGTATTGTTTTACCTCAATAACGACCATGAAAATATTAGTAGTAGACGATGAACAAGATATTAAAACCTTATTTGAACAACGTTTCAGAAAGGAAATTAAAAACGGTCAGGTAGAGTTTGAATTTGCCTTTTCGGGAGAAGAAGCGTTGCAGAAACTTGATCAATGGGAGCATGAGGCCGTCCTGATCCTGTCGGATATAAACATGCCCGGTATGAGCGGCTTGCAACTGTTGGAGAACGTAAAGAAAAAATTCCTGAAGCCACCTCCGGTGGTCATGATGATCACGGCTTATGGCGACAGTGAAAACCATAGAATAGCAGAAGAACTGGGTGCAGATGATTTCTTAACCAAACCGGTGGACTTTGCAGCGTTAAAATTGAAACTTAACCTCTCAAGCTGATGGCAAAAATATTGGTAGCCGATGATGAGGCCGACCTGGAAATGCTCATCAAACAGAAGTTCCGTCAGAAAATCCGCGAACAGCACTATGAATTTGTGTTTGCGGTAAACGGACAGGATGCATTGAATAAACTTCAGCAACATCCGGATGTGGATATTGTATTGAGCGATATCAACATGCCGGAAATGGACGGCCTCACGTTACTGAGCCGGTTGAATGAGTCCAGTCCGTTGATCAAAGCGGTGATTGTTTCGGCTTATGGCGACATGGATAACATCCGAACGGCCATGAACCGCGGTGCTTTTGATTTTATTACTAAGCCCATCAATTTTGATGATCTGGCCGTAACGATGGAAAAAACCATCCGTCATGTAGCGCAGATCAAGGAAACCATTAAAGCTATTAAAGAGAACAACATCCTGAGGATGTATGTGGATGAAGCCGTGCTGAATTTCATGAGTAGCCGCGAGTATGAATCGTCCCTCACCGCAAATGAAACCATAGAAGCCTCCGTAGCCTTTATCGACATCTGCAGTTTTACATCCATCAGCGAGAAAGAGTCGCCCGATACCGTGGTGAAATTGCTGAACGATTACTTCGACATCATTGTAAAAGAAATCATAGCTCAGGGCGGGTACATCGATAAATTTATCGGGGACGCCATCATGGCGGTGTTCCGGGGTGAATTTCACCTCGACCGTTGTATTGATGCCTGCCTTTCTGTTCGGGATAAAATCAACAACCTGCCGCAGGTACATCCCGAAGTTACCTTCACACCGCAGGTTGCCATCGGCATCAACAGCGGTGAAATGATTTCCGGAAACATAGGATCGGCAACCTTAAAGCGATTAGACTATACCGTAATTGGCGACACGGTAAATACAGCCCAACGATTGCAGGGCATGGCTGCGCCCGGGCAGATCATTATCAACAGGAGTTCTTTCGATAAAGTAAAAGAGTCGTTCAATTGCCGGAAAGTGGGAGAGGTGGTACTCAAGAATAAAACCAACCCCGTAGTAATTTACGATGTCATTGATTAATTCACGCCTGCCTGTCCGTACGGTTTAATGCAGGTAATAAAAATCAGGTTTCCTGCCATGCAGGCCGTTGCGCCATTCGAAAACTGGTAACTGATCTGCACTTTTTCATTTGCCTTTAATTCATAATAGAATAACGGATCTTCTTCCGGTTTGGGAGGTTGGAGGTACGTTCGTAGCTCCGGGATCAATCGGGTGCCATCGTTTAGTTCAAACACAAATCCGCACCCATCTAATCCTGTAAAGTCTTTTACGGTGGCAAGGGTTGAACATTCCTGGGGAAAGCAAATGATCACTTCTGTGCGATCACACTGTAAAAGGGCAGCGGCCACAACAATAAATCCTAAAATCTTCATGATGCTGTTTTGATCCTTAGACACAGCCCGTGGTTTACGGGTTGTAAGCGCTCTTAAACTTTTACCGGAAGGTCCATACCGCCTGGAAGAATCAACGGGTATTTATCGCAAAATAATCTTCAGAAAGAACCAGACTACTTATTTTTATGTAAAACCAAACCCATGATAAACCATTTAAAAGCTACCCTGTTTTCGTTGGTTGGAATGTGTTCTGCCTGTACAACGCCTCCTCAGGGTGATTGGATATCGGGATCAGATGAAGCTCGGCTAAAAACTACCGAAAAGCACTTTCGTGGGTTGGATGTAGCCATGTTGGAAATCGGGCATCGGTATCAGGAATTGTACTGGGCCGGACAGGATGCGAACTGGGAGTATGCTTCGTATCAGTTGGATAAAATAAAATTATCGTTGACGAATGCCATTGAACACAGGCCCTTGAGAAAGGAGTCAAGCAATTATTTTTTAGAAAATGATTTGCCATTGATGGTTGAAGCAATAAGTAAAAAAGATACGGCTGCTTTCCACGATGCGTTTCAGATTTTTACCCTGAGCTGCAATAGCTGTCATGCCAAAGAAAAGGTTCCGTTTTTCAATGTGAAGGTTCCTGTTGTTCGTATATCCATAATTACCCGTTAATATGTTACAAAAAATAATTTCAACCGATACAGCAAAAACTACGTTGCTGATCCGCTTAATGGTAGGAGCAGTCTTTCTTTCGGAAGGCATTCAAAAATTCTTGTTTCCGACTGTGCACGGAGCCGGACGGTTTGAAAAAATTGGCTTACCCTCACCTGAATTTCTGGGCAGTTTTGTTGGAACGTTTGAAGTATTGTGCGGTGCACTTATCCTGATCGGTTTATTCACCCGGTTAGCCAGCATCCCTACGCTCATCATTATGCTGGTAGCAATTGCTACAACCAAAACAGAGGTACTGGCAGAAAAAGGTTTTTGGGAAATGATGCACGGCAGTCGCACCGATTGGTCGATGTTGTTGGGCAGCCTTTTTTTATTGATTCGAGGTGGAGGGTATTGGTCGATTGATTTTAAACTTTCAGCAAGTCGGTAATGGATATCCTGGTTATTTGTATTGCTGCTTTTGTTACGGCCATTCTTACCTTTTTCTCAGGCTTTGGATTGGGTACTATCCTCACGCCCGTGTTCATGATCTTCTTCCCGGTTGACCTCGCTATAGCCTTAACCGGTGTGGTGCATTTCTTCAATAATATTTTCAAACTCGTATTGGTAGGCCGTAATGCCGATAAACAGGTGTTGCTGCGTTTTGGTATTCCGGCTGTGCTGGCCGCGATTGCCGGCTCGTGGTTGTTGCTGAACATTACGGAATGGGGGCCGCTCTTCACGTATCAACTGGGTGAACGGCTGATCTTAGTTTACCCTGTGAAGTTCATCGTTTCGGTTTTACTGATGATTTTTGCCGTCATCGACCTGATTCCGTATTTCAACAACCTTCAGTTCGACAAGAACAAACTCCCGATTGGCGGAATGCTCAGCGGGTTTTTTGGCGGCCTCTCCGGAAACCAGGGTGCGCTGCGCAGCGCATTTTTAATCAAGGCTGGACTTTCAAAAGAAGCTTTTGTGGGAACGGCTGTAGTGGTTTCCACATTTGTCGACTTTACCCGGTTAAGTGTGTACGCCACACGGTTTACTGCTTCTGGTCTTACGGATAACCTTACACTTGTGGTAAGCGCCACCTTATCGGCTATAGTGGGAGCTTATATTGGGAATAAGTTATTGAAGAAAGTTACACTCCGGTTCATCCAAATGTTTGTAGCGGTTTTGCTTATCCTGCTTTCTTTGGCGCTGGGGGCTGGGTTGATTTGATCCGGATTCCCTACCCGGATGAATAAATTTAAATCAGCGAAACCCTACGCGTAACCTTTCCGTTTACTTCAAAAGTTCATAGATTTGTGAACTAATAAACTTAAAACATGGCAGACAAAAGGATATTTGAGCTGCATGCTGACGTTTGCAAAGCGTTGGGGCATCCGTTGCGCATTGAAGTGATTGACACGTTGCAGGACAGGGAAATGTGTTTTACTGATATTCTCGACATTACCGGGGGTTCAAAATCCAACCTCTCACAACATCTTTCGGTCATGACCAAAAAAGGCATCCTGAAAAGCAGGCGCGATGGTCAGAATATTTACTTCTCGCTTGCTTCTAAAAAAGTGGCACAGGCCTGTCGCCTGATGCGCGAAGTATTAATTGACAACCTGAAAAAGCACACGAAAATCCTGGAAAAGATTTAAGCATCGGTCATGCAAAAAACGATTTTGATATTGGGAGCCGGAACCGGTGGCATCATTACAGCCTATCAGCTACGCAAAAAATTGGGCAGCAAAGCAAAGATTCTCCTCTTTGAAAAGGAAGAAAAGAATGTTTTTGCTCCCTCCTTGCTTTGGCTCATGGTGGGAAAGCGGAACCCCGAACAGGTTTTTAGAAAAACAGAGCAGCTTGCCCGCAAGGGGATCGATGTAATTTCCGGAAACATTGATTTGATTAATCCGGAAGCCCGATCCGTAACCGTTTCGGGAAAAGTTTATACAGGCGACTATATGGTTATTACCCTGGGGGCCGAACAAGTTGCGGATCACGGACTGGCAAATGCTGGGTATAATTTTTATACCCTTGAAGGTGCTTCAGGATTCTATTCAGCACTTTCAAAGTTTACAGGTGGAAGGATTGTTGTATTGGTTCCTTCACTTCCATTCAAGTGCCCGGCCGCACCGTATGAAGCAGCAATGCTGATCAATAGTTTCATTCGGAAGAAAGGTCTGGCTGATAAAACGGAAGTTTTGTTATACACCCCGGAACCCGGACCCATGCCGGTTGCCGGAAAGGAATTGTCGGGAGCGGTACGACAGATGGTGGAAGCCAAAGGTATTCGCTATTATCCGGAGCATCAGTTTGATTCGGTCATAGAAAACACATTAACCTTTACAAAGGAAGAAACCACTACCTTTGATTTATTGGCATTTACGCCTCGTCATCAATGCCCGACCGTTATTCGAAACACAGCATTGGCAGGACAATCGGGATGGATTGAACCCAACCGAGGCACACTCGAAACAAACTTTGCCGATGTGTATGCCGTAGGTGACAATAATTTATTACCGTTGGAAAGCGGAAGGCCCTTACCCAAAGCCGGTGTGT
>CAZOYJ010000208.1:0-5760 GCA_964583905.1 uncultured Roseivirgaceae bacterium | reverse complement strand
CCACTTCAATTTCGCCCGATTCAAGTTGTCGTAAGGTAACATTGCAAGGAAGCAGCACGCTGATGTTTGGTTCCTGCTGTAACACCTGATCGGCAAATACCGGATTGCACGCTCCCAAAATAAGGTGCGGAAGATAATCCTTATCCAATTTCTTTTTCATGGTGGCCTGGATGTCGATTTCCGTAAGCACGCCAAATCCTTCCGATTGAAGTGCATTCACTACCTTTTCTTTAGCAGCGTTGAAATCGGGTTCGTGGATTATTTTGGAGGAAAAGTATTTCATGGTTGATTCATTTAAGTTGATGCAAAAATAATTCTTCCATACTGCCGAAGTTGTGATAAAAGTCACGGGCGTAAAAAAAAGACCAGTCTCCCGGTCTTATTCGCAATAGAATATAGAATTTAATGATGATGCCCACCCGGACCGTGCACATGGCCATGCTCCAGTTCGTCTGGTGTGGCTGAACGTACATCCATTACTTCCACCGAAAAGTTAAGGGCAACTCCCGCCAACGGATGGTTACCATCAACGGTAATATTTTCAAGTCCCACTTCGGTAACGGTTACAACCTGGGCACCGTGGCTGCTTTGAGCCTGGAATTGCATGCCGGGGCGTACCTCCTGATCGCCAAAAGCGGAACGGGGTACTTTTTGAATGAGGTCATCGTTGCGTTCACCATAACCCTTTTCAGGACTTACTTTAATATCAAGTTGGTCGCCTTTTTGTTTTCCTTCCAGTCCTTCTTCCATACCGGGAATCAGGTTGCCGATACCCTGAATGTAGCGTAGCGGATCTTTTCCATCGCTCGAATCCAAAACGGTACCCTGGTCATCGCGAAGGGTGTAGTGAATGGAAACTACTGTGTTTTTTGCAATTTGCATGATGTGATTGTTAAGTGAATAAATAACGGAAGGACAGTAATCTTGAAGCAATACAAGGAAGCCGACCGATTGTTTTGTTGTTGTAAAAGTAACAGAATTTCAGGGTGATTCAGTGTTTTTTGGGAGTGTCTTTTTCAAGATTACATAGCCGATGGCGCCTGCCACTAAGGAGGCGGCAAGTGTGCCGACTTTTGCCTGCAGGATGATATCCTGAGATTTAAAAGCCAGGTTAATAATGAACAACGACATGGTGAACCCAATGCCGGCTAAAAATCCAATTCCATAAAGGGATTTAAAGGGCATGTCGGTTGGCAGTTGAGCCCAGCCGAATTTAAGGAATAGCCAACTCACCCCCACAACACCCAACAACTTGCCGATGAGCAGACCGAAGAAAACGCCCAGGCTCAAAGGCGTTATGATTGTTTCAAAAGTCAGGCCTTGTAGGGATATCCCGGCATTGGCCAGGGCGAAAATGGGCATAATCAAAAACAACACAATTGGATGTAGCGCATGCTCTAATCGTTGCAACGGAGTGGAGGCAGCCTTGGTAAGGCTTTTGATTTTCTCTACCACGTAAAGTTGTTCGGGCTCCAACAGTGATACCTTATTGGGTGGTATGCTTTCAAATTCTTTTACGTACTTCCGCAGGCGGTTAGCAAATCCAACTTCATCAATTTTTGTACGGGCCGGTATGGTCAAAGCAGCCAGAACACCGGCTACTGTAGCATGTACACCCGACATGAGGAACGCTAACCACAATCCGCCAATGCCTACAATGCCATAAAAGAGTGTGCTCCGCACGCCCAGGTAGTTTGCCGTCATTAGTGTTACCATAAAAACGGCACCTGTAGCCAGGTTTAAAAATGAAATGTCTGAAGTATAAAAGATAGCAATTACTAAAACAGCCCCGAGGTCATCAGCAATGGCAAGCGCAGTAAGAAATATTTTTACCGAAAGCGGAACCCGATTGCCCATCAAGGAGAGAATACCCAGTGCAAAGGCGATGTCGGTAGCCATCGGAACTCCCCAGCCGGCAACGGTGGGTTTGCCATAATTCAAGGCCACAAAAATCAAGGCGGGCACCACCATACCACCCAGTGCAGCGGCCAGCGGGAGCATAGCATTTTTTAACGATGACAACTCACCCCCCATAATTTCGCGTTTCAGCTCAAGCCCAACTACGAAAAAGAACATGGCCATCAGGCCATCGTTGATCCAATGGTGTAATGAATTTGAAATGGTATACCCGGCAATAGTAATGGCAAAATTGTAATCCCATAAATGATGAAACTCATCGCTAAGGGGAGAGTTGGAGATAATGAGCGCCACAATGGAACACTATAATAGAAAAATCCCAGCTGTAGATTCGTTTTGAATAAAACTGTTGAAGGGTTTTAACAGGGTATCGATTTTTTCGAGTTTCATGGAGGGATTCTGTTAAAAACAAATGAGTAGTTACAAAAAAGACTTTCGGTATGAAAGCCTTTCAGGATATTTGTACCCGGAGCCGGAGTCGAACCGGCACAGTATTGCTACCATTGGTGTTTGAGACCAACGCGTCTACCAATTCCGCCATCCGGGCATTTCCATGAACGATCCTTTTTAAAATGGTCTTTTAAGGGGTGCAAATATGTACAAAGTTTGATTGGCACACAATTTACAACTCAATAAATTTCCCTGCCGAGAAGGCCTGCGTGCGTTCGGCAAATAAGGTTTTCACTCGGCCCCACACACTGCCAAACAATTCTGATTTGCGGTATTTCTCCAGGCATTCGGCATCGCGCCAATGGCTCAAGGTAATGTAGGTATCGGGTTCGTTGGCATCCTTCAGCAATTCAAGGTGGGTACACCCTTCAAAATTGCGAATGGCTTGTTTGTTATCGTTGAATATCTCAAGGAATTCACCTACACCTGCTTCGGTAAAATGCATGCGTACTACCCGGATTAACATGGTTTGCTCATTAGTAATTTGCTCAACTTCAGCGCGTGAACACCCCAACACATTATTCTTCAAATGTTATATTTACCACACTATCATAATCCAGTCCCAATAATTCAGTGGCATTGCCTTTATAAATTCCAATTTCCAATAACCCCAACGAATTGAAAACCAGGAAACATTCACCCTCTTCGGCCTGGTTATATTGGGTATGGATGCGCCTGAACTTTTCACCACCAAACTGAATGGTGAAGATTTTTTCATGACTGAGAATATCAAAGGCTTCTTTTGTGATGTTGGTGATCAGGTTTCCAAAATTATCCACCCGGATAACGTGCCCCATGATCTGTTTTTTGGTGGCCTTCATTTGCCGGTCGATCATTTTTCTAAACACGGTCATCGGTTTACCCAAGGTAGTAATGTTTACACCACTGGCTAACTTGGCGGCTGCAGGCGCTAAAATGTCTTTTTCCGGGAAAGTGGTTTTTTTTACAGCGATTGAATTTAACTGCACCAGGTGTTGGTGCGGTTTTTCGGTCAGCAAGCCAAATAACCCATTATCCGCTCCTACAAAAAAGTGGTCTTCCAGTTGAACGGCAATGGAGGCCTCTTCGCGGTTGGCCGTGGCATGCACCCCTACCAGGTGGGTGGTACCCTTGGGAAAATCGCGGAATACGCTGCGAAGTACAAAGGCGGCATGGGCCAGGTCGCAGGGTAAAACCTTATGGGTGATGTCGACCAATTTAACTCCGGGGTTAATAGACAGGATTTTTGCCTTGATGGCCGCCACGTAATGGTCGCTATCTCCGGAATCTGTCAGCAGCGTAATAATGGCCATGTATTGATGCTCCCCGTGTTCTTTTGTAAGTTTACGGCAGCAAAATAAATACATTTACACCACAGTAACAGGTAGTCAAACCGCTTATTCTTTTGATCGAGAAAGTCATTACACTTGAAAACGTTTCCCTGGTTGATTTCCTGGGGGTAGAAAATAAGAACATTATCGAACTGGCCTCGGCTTTTCCGAAAAGCCGGATTGTTGCCCGCGGCAACCAGATCATGCTGCGTGGGTCTACTTCTGAAATTGTACAGATTGATGACATCGTGCAATCCCTTATTGACCACTACCATAAATTCGGAAGGATTACACATGAAAACGTACTTAGTTTTATTTCGCGCGAACAGGAGGTAGTGCTGGACGATGATCTTTCCGAAGAAACCATTCTTCACGGTACAAAAGGTACGCCCATCAAAGTCAAAACGCCCAACCAACTCAGGTTGGTGAGGCTGGTGAAAGAAAACGACCTGGTGTTTGCCCTCGGTCCGGCCGGCACGGGCAAAACGTACATCTCGGTTGCGCTGGCCGTGCGGGCACTTAAAAATAAACAAGTAAAGAAAATCATCATCACGCGTCCGGCTGTGGAAGCCGGGGAAAGCCTGGGCTTTTTACCAGGCGACCTGAAAGAAAAAATCGATCCTTACCTGCGTCCGATTTATGATGGGCTCAACGATATGATTCCGTTTGAGAAACTTCAGTACTACATGGAGCGCGAAATCATTGAGATTGCTCCCCTGGCGTATATGCGCGGCCGTACGCTCAACAATGCGTTTATCTTACTGGACGAAGCACAGAACACCACACCCATGCAAATGAAAATGTTTCTTACGCGCATGGGTCCCGATTCGAAAATGATTGTAACAGGCGATACTTCCCAGGTCGACCTGCCCAGAAAGCAGACCTCGGGGCTAAACGAGGCGCTTCGGATCCTGCAAGGGGTGAAGGGTATTGGCGTAGTGGAGTTAAATGAAAAAGATGTAATCCGCCATAAGCTGGTGCGCGATATCATCGATGCGTACGCAAAGGCTTCTGGCGCTGCGGATAAGCAGTAGCTTTCGTTTTCCTTTTTTCTGTATCTTAACTCTATGTTTTTCTGGACACCCTATACGTTTGTCCGCATTGCATTCTTTTTTATTGCCGGGATTTTGTTGGGGATTTACCAGGCAGAGCTGATTTCGGAAAAAGTTGCTGCCGGTTTCTTCATCGGGTTGGTTATTTTGTATGGTGGTTTAGTTCTGGCCGGACAAAAGAAAATAAATGCCGGAGTTTTCGGATTACTAGCCGTACTGGCTGCCGGGTATTTGAATACACTGTATAAAACCGATTCACGCAACCCCGAACATTTCCTCCACTCCTTATCCGGCACGGAACGCTACCAGGTTGTAATAACCGAACATCCCGAAGAAAAAGTAAAATCGTGGAAAATGCAGGCTCGTGTTCTTGCAGTATACAAGGGCAACAGGTGGCACAAAAAAACCGGCAAAGTATTGCTGTACTTTTCAAAACAGGATTTTGAAAAGCCCTTTCAATATGGCGATGTGTTACTGGTGAACGGAAAGCCGCAGGAATTAAAACACCCAGCCAACCCGGGTGAGTTTGATTACAAAAAGTTTTTAACCTATCGCAAAATCTACCATCAACATTTTTTAAGGAAAAACCAGGTGCGTTACCTGAACAATGATCCGCCATCAACCCTTTTCGCGTATTCCATCCGGGTGCGGGTGTGGGCCGAATCGGTACTCACGAAACAAATTCAAAATCAACGCGAACGTGCCGTTGCTTTTGCCCTTATTCTGGGTGTAAAGGATGGTTTGGATAATGATTTGATTCACGCTTATGCTTCCTCGGGCGCCATGCATGTGTTAGCGGTGTCCGGGTTGCATGTGGGCATTATCAACCTGATTATGATGGCGTTCTTTAAGCCATTCAAATCCATCAGGCACGGCAAGTGGATTTTAGCGTTCGTTAATGTTACCATGCTCTGGTCGTATGCATTTATTACCGGGTTGTCGCCTTCGGTGTTGCGGGCAGTTACCATGTTTTCATTTCTTGCCATTGCCAAACCGCTGAATTACCCCACCAATATTTTTAATACCCTTGC
>CAZOYJ010000207.1:0-5791 GCA_964583905.1 uncultured Roseivirgaceae bacterium | reverse complement strand
TGGATTCTCACCAATCCCCGCCATGTCAATGTTAAGTTATGCAGCCGGTGCGCGCTTCCTCCAGTTGTTTGGTGGCGTTAACTTAAGCTTTTACGATTGGTATTGCGATCTGCCCACAGCCTTCCCGGAGGTATGGGGCGAGCAAACCGATGTGTGCGAAAGTGCCGACTGGTACAACGCCAAGATGATTGCTGATATGGGCGCTTGTCTGAACATGACCCGCACACCCGATTGTCACTTCTTCGCGGAATCGCGCCATAATGGAACAAAGACCGTAGTATTTTCTCCAGACTTCAGCCAGGTATGTAAATATGCCGACCAGTGGGTGCCCGTTCATGCGGGCAGTGATGGAGCTTTCTGGATGGCCGTCACACACATTATATTAAAGGAGTGGCACCACGAAAAACAAACACCTTACTTCATCGATTATACCAAGCAGTATACGGACAGTCCTTTCCTCGTAAAGCTGGAAAAGGATGGTGATAAGTATGTTCCCGGGCAATTGGTTCGTGCCAATGAGATTGCTGAATTCAGTAGCCTGGAAAATGGCGATTGGAAATTCCTGAACATCGACAGCAACACAGAAAAACTGGTGGTTCCAAAAGGAACCATGGGTCATCGCTGGGAAAAGAAAGGCGGTAACTGGAATATGAAACTTGAACATGAAGTAGATAACCAACCATATGATCCCTACCTCACGTTACTGAGCAGTCACGATGAAGTTTTACAGGTTGACTTCACAGAATTTGGTTTGGATATGCATCGCCAGCGCGGTGTACCCATAAAGTATATTCAAACATCATCCGGTAAAATTCCGGTAACCACAGTATATGATTTGGTCATGGCACAGTATGGAGTTGATCGCGGCCTGGCGGGCGATTATCCAAAAGACTATACTGATAAAGATGCCTCTTATACACCCGCCTGGCAGGAGATTTTTACGGGCGTAGATTCCAAAACAGTTCTTCAGTTTGCACGTGAATGGGCCAACACAGCCAATCTTACTGGAGGCAAGTGCATGATCATTGTTGGTGCCGGTATCAACCACTGGTATCATGCCAACCTGATGTACCGTGCCGGCATCATGGCCCTCATGCTCACTGGTTGTGTAGGTAAGAACGGAGGCGGAATGAACCACTATGTTGGTCAGGAAAAACTTGCACCTGTAGATTCATGGAGCGCCATTACCTTTGGAAAAGACTGGCAAAGTGCTGCCCGTCTGCAACAGGCACCACTCTGGCATTACATCAACACCTGCCAGTATCGTTATGATGGTCAGTTTTCGAAATACAACACCGTACCCAAAAATAAATGGACGGAACAACACACGGCCGATACTATATTTCAATCAGTGCGTATGGGGTGGATGCCCTTCTATCCGCAGTTCAATGAAAATACGCTGGAGCTGAGTAAAGAAGCGCAGCAGAACGGAGCGAAAACGGATGATGAAATCAAGAACTATGTGGTTGAAAAACTCAAGTCGAAGAAACTGCATTATGCCGTGGGTGATCCTGAAGCAGAAGAAAACCATCCGAAAGTGTGGTACATCTGGCGCGGCAATGCCATCATGGGCAGCATGAAAGGACATGAGTATGCACTCAAGCATTATCTCGGCACACATTCCAATAAAATTGCAACCGATTCGAAAGATCATACCGAAGAAGTGAAGTGGCACGACATTGCCCCTGAAGGCAAAATGGACCTGGTGGTTGACCTGAACTTCCGGATGGATTCATCGGCATTGTATTCGGATATCGTTCTGCCAGCCGCCAGTTGGTATGAGAAAGCGGATTTAAATAGCACCGATCTGCACTCCTTCATTCATCCTCTCTCAGCAGCGATTGCCCCCGTGTGGGAATCGAAATCGGATTGGGATATTTTTAAACTCATTGCCAAACATACCAGCGAAATTGCAAAGCAACATTTAAGCGAACCTCAAAAGGATATTGTGTGCTTACCGCTTTCTCACGATTCAGCCGGAGAAATTACACAACGCCATGTGAAAGACTGGTATAAAGGCGAGTGTGAGGCTATTCCTGGTAAGACCATGCACAGCATCGCGATTGTTGATCGTGATTACACCAGACTCTATGATAAGTTTATCTCGCTTGGCGATCGCATTAAAACAAGCGGTTTGGGTGCCCACGGTAATAATTATATGTGTGATGATGTGTACGAAGAGATCATGGACTCCAATCACTTTCCGAAGGAACGATTAAATGGAAAGTCATATCCTTCGCTGAAGGAAGACCGCGATGCCGCCAATGTGTTACTGAAACTTTCTACGCTTACCAATGGTAAGCTCACGTTGCGGGCCTATAAGGAAGCAGAAAAGAAAACAGGATTGGTGCTTGCTGACATTGGTGAAGGATACGAGCAAGTGAGTATCACCTATGGCGATTTGCAAGCGCAGCCACGCAGGTACAACTCTTCGCCACTATGGTCGGGCTTGATGCAGGACGGCCGCGCTTATTCGGCATACACGTATAATGTTGAACGACTGGTGCCCTGGAGAACCTTAACCGGAAGGCAGCATTTCTATCTCGATCATGAATTGTACATCGCCTATGGTGAACATCTGCCAACGTACAAGCCATCCCCTAAGCCGGAAGCGTACGGAGATTTAAGAGAAACCCTTCAGCGCGAAGAAGCCAAAATTCTAAACTGTCTTACGCCACACGGCAAATGGCATATTCACTCTACCTACATGGAGAACCTGCGCATGCTTACACTTTCACGCGGATGCGAACCCTGTTGGATGAGTGAAAAAGATGCTGCAGACCTGGGCATTAAAGACAACGACTGGGTGGAGGTTTACAACGACCATGGAGTGTATTGTACACGGGCTTGTGTGAGTTCAAGAATTCCGAAAGGTGTATGTATAGTTTACCACGTACCTGAACGCACAACCGGTATTCCTAAATCGCAAGTGCGTGGCAACAAACGTGCTGGCGGCCACAACAGCTTTACGCGAATACATTTAAAGCCCAATTATTTAACAGGTGGGTACGGACAGTTTTCCTACCACTTTAATTATTGGGGACCCATCGCGCCCAACCGCGATACCCATGTGATTGTGAAGAAGATGGAAAAACTGGTATGGTAAATTAAGATAATGACACGAAAAATTTAAAACATAGTCTTATGGATGTAAGAGCTCAAATGTCAATGGTTTTTCACCTGGATAAATGTATCGGGTGTCATACTTGTTCCATCGCATGTAAGAACATATGGACTGACCGAAAAGGAGCCGAGTACCAATGGTGGAACAACGTGGAAACAAAGCCTGGTACAGGGTATCCTTCCAAATGGGAAGATCAGGAAATCTATAAAGGCGGATGGGAAAAAAATGACAGGGATATCAGCCTTAAAGGTGCCGGAAAACTTCGCGGCCTGATGAACATCTTTCACAACCCGCACTTGCCAGTCATTGATGACTACTATGAACCTTTTACGTATAAGTATCTTGATTTGATTGAGTCGCCAGCCATGAATGACCAGCCTACTGCGCGCCCGGTATCGTTGATTACAGGAAAGCCTATCGATATCAAGTCTGGTCCGAACTGGGATGATGATTTAAGCGGCACGCCCGATTATGCGCGGCAAGATCCTAACTTGAAAAATTTGTCACCAGCCGAGCAGGAAGCGATGTTCCAGTTAGAACGCATGGCCTTTTATTACCTGCCGCGCATTTGTAACCATTGTCTTAACCCTGCATGTGTAGCTTCATGTCCATCAGGTGCGATTTACAAAAGAGGGGAAGATGGCATAGTACTCATTAATCAAAATGTTTGTCGCGCGTGGCGCATGTGCGTAACGGCTTGTCCGTATAAAAAATCATATTACAACTGGCATACTGGTAAATCTGAAAAATGCATTCTCTGTTACCCACGAATTGAAGCGGGCTATGCCCCGGCATGCATGCATTCTTGCGTGGGAAGAATACGCTATTTGGGCGTGGTTTTATACGATGCAGATGATATTCATGATGTCGCCTCCTGTAATGAAAATCAGTTGGTGGAGCGACAGTTAAATATGATTTTGGATCCCTTTAACGAAAATGTGATTGAGGCTGCAAAGAAAAATGGCGTGGCCGATTCCACCATTAAAGCGGCTCAGAATTCGCCAACCTATAAATTCGTAAAAGAGTGGGGTCTCGCTCTGCCGTTACATCCGGAGTTTAGAACTCTTCCCATGCTATTTTATGTGCCACCCTTGTTGCCTGTCATGGCTTCGCTGCGGGAAGTAAATAATAAAGAGCAGTCAGAAAAGATGGATCCTATCGCCAAGTACTGGAACGACAACTGGCTATATGACACGAGTACCGAAGAACTGTGGGGCACGATTGAGCAAGCCCGTTTCCCGCTGCAGTATCTGGCCAGTTTATTCAGTGCAGGCGATGAAAGCAAAGTAAAGCACATTTTGAAAAAACTGATGGCTGTTCGCATTTACAGAAGAAGCAAAACCGTGGGCGACATAGCAGAAGAGAAAGTGAAAAAAACAATGGCTGATGTAGGCTTAACGGCTGACGATGCGGAAGCGATTTACTATCTCACTTCGCTGGCCCGTTTTGATGATCGCTTTGTAATACCGGCTTCGCACCGGGAGCAATCGATGGAGATGCTTGAGTTTACAGGCGATACCCGCGGTTCCGTTGGTTTTGGATTTAAAGAAACTCCGGCAAGAGGGGCATAGTGATTGTAATTATTTTTAAACAACACAGGTATGAACAGTAATGGAAAAGCAACTATGCATTACCCCCTGATGGCATCCCTCGCAGACTTTCCCCGGGAAGGCTTTGTGGAGAAGGTGAAGGAAGTTCAACTCGCTTTAAACGGACATCATCCAGAACTGGGAATCGCGTTGGAGCCCTTTACGGAATTTGTTTCTTCTGCTTCCATGGACGAAATGCAGGAACTGCACACACGAACCTTTGAAGTGCAGGCCATCACTACGCTTGACCTAGGTTATTTGCTTTTTGGTGACGACTATAAACGGGCCGAATTACTCGTGAACCTGAGTCGCGAGCATACAGCCGCAGGCAATGACTGTGGCTATGAGCTGGCAGATCATCTTCCAAATGTGATACGGTTGATTGCAAAAATGGAGGACACTGAAACCAAATATGAATTGATGGCTAAACTGATTTGCCCAGGATTAATGAAAATGATTTCCGAGTTTGATCCGCATAGTCTGGGGAAAAAGAATGAAGTCTATGTGCGGCATCATAAAACCCTGATCGAAATGCCCGGAGAATATGGAACGCTGTACCAGCGCCCGCTCATTGTTTTGCTTGCAATCTTTCAGAAGGAATTTGGATTGGATACCATAGAGGTAGAGAAGACATCAGACTTCCTTACCTCCCTCAGTACTGAAATGAAATTAGAAGAATAAAACTTTAAGTTATGACCATCTTAAACACTTTTCTATTTATCATCATGCCTTATCTGGCATTAGCTATATTCTTTATTGGTACGATCTACCGGTATCGCAATGTGAAGTTTCAGATTTCCTCGCTTTCATCCGAATTTCTGGAAGGGAAGAAATTATTCTGGGGTAGTGTTCCATTTCACTGGGGTATGCTGTTTATCTTTTCCGGTCATCTGATTGCCCTTCTGATTCCCAGTAGTGTCCTCTTGTGGAATAGTCATCCGGTGCGATTGCTGGTACTTGAGATTGCGGCTTTTGCTTTCGGGTTAAGCATGTTGGTGGGTCTTGCTAATTTGTTATATAGACGTTGGACGAACGACAGGATTCGCGTAGTAACCAGTTGGATGGATCACGTAGTAGA
>CAZOYJ010000206.1:0-5804 GCA_964583905.1 uncultured Roseivirgaceae bacterium | reverse complement strand
CTTGAAACCTCCGCCACCGCCACGGTTGCCACCGCCACGGGGGGCATCGGTACGCGGACGGGCCTCGTTCACCACCAGGTTTTTACCCATGAAGTCGGCACCGTTTAGCGATGAGATAGCCTGTTGTCCGGCTGCATCATCACTCATTTCAACAAAGCCGAAACCACGGCTGCGCTGCGTAAACTTGTCCAGGATGATCTTAGCGGAGCTAACTTCACCGTACTCTTCGAATAACCCCTTCAATTCTGCTTCGGTTGCTTTAAAAGGGATGTTGGCAACATAAATGTTCATTTTTTTACTGATAAAGTGATTAATTAAACTGTTACTGATGAATCCGCCTGGCGCTGCAATTGCGGTTAAACAAGTGAGGCTGCAACAGAGACTGATCAATGAACGCAGTAAAGTTAGGAAAATAGTTCTAAGTTCCTATGTACCCGGATGTTCGTTTAGCCGGTGTGATCTACCACAATTACCCACTGCTCATTTATTTTACGCCAGAGCAATGTAAAGAAACCACTGGGTTCATCCGCCTTCCGTTTTAAATGATATCGCCCGATCATAAAAGCCGTATCGCTGGAAAGTACCTCCAGGCCGATGATGGTAAAGGTAAGTTTACCCATAGTCTCCGGTGTTGGATAGCCCTTTTTATAATTTTCAAGGGTAGTTTGCCAGCCGAAAGTGATGCCGTTGCGTCCGATAAATTTTAAACTGTCGGATTTCCAATAGCCTTGCATAAAGGTTTCCAGGTCGGCCCGGTTCCAGGCATCCTGTTGGTTGGTCATTACGTTTCGGATGGCAGTTACATCACTCTGGATGGTTTGACCGAAAACTCCTATCGGGATTAGCAAAACAAGAATGATTTTCATAAGCATGAACCCTGTCAGTTTTTTTTGCGGAATATGGCCCAGAAAATTACAACAAAAAGAATTCCGCCTATGCAAAGCATCAGCAAAACTTCGGGTGTTATTTGGTTAATGGCGTGCATGCGTTGGTTTAATTACTGGGTTGTTTGATGTATGTACCGTTAAAACTACACCCGGATTCATGCAACGTGCAAAGCCCGATTTCCTGAATCCTGACGGTTTGATTAAGGCGGTTAAATATAAATTCCATCCGGCAGTTGGTTTGATCAACAAACCCCGCATATTCGTGATCGGTGAAAACCGCCATGCCAATCAGGCCTTCGGCTATGCCGCTACACCCGGCCTGACGAACCGATAGTGAAAACGCAAGGTCATTTCCTTCGGGTTCAATTTGCAGAATGCCAGAAAATCCCTTGGTATTGCTTTCGTGAAGGTAGGTGCCGTACAAGGGCTGGTAATCCCAATCGCGCGAAAGCGATTCCCCGAATGGGTTTTCACCGGCATCTGCTTCTGTGGGTTCATCATGAGTTGGTGATTCCTGCTTTATGGAAGGCGTGCAACTTACTAGTAATAGAGGTAACCATGCCGTTAAAAGGAACGGGCATACGCTTTCAGGGTTAGGGATTGCTTTCCAAGTTCTTCCCATGTGTTTTCGGCTTCGAATTTTTCCTGGTATTTATTTAACGATTCAATAATGTGCGCGCCATAATACAGGGTTGCACAAAGTTGCCCATAAATCTCAGCATCCCCAACGGAGCTTTTACAATGAAAAGCTTTTGCGCTTGGAAATGCGTTTTAAATTCAACGCAGGCTTCTTCAGTTGTAAATCCTTCAAGGCCTTGGACAATGTACGCTTTGTTGCCTGACGGATTTAATTGAAAAGCCCGGGCCACTTGCTTGCCGAAATCTTCGTTGTCACATACCCGACAAACCCTTGGCTGTGTATTTGCGTAACTTAGCGCCATGAAATTAACCTTTATCTTGTTTTGGGCTGCACGTTTAGTGGCAGCTTTCATCTTGCTTCAGACCTTGTATTTCAAATTTTCCGCTTCGGATGAATCGGTGTACATCTTTACCACGGTAGGTATGGAACCATGGGGAAGAATAGGGATAGGTGTACTGGAGTTGATTGCAAGCGTGCTATTGCTCATTAACCGGACAGCCTGGTTGGGAGCTGCCGTGGCCGCAGCATTAATGCTGGGTGCCATCGGGATGCACATAACCCTGTTGGGGATTGAAGTACAAAGCGATGGCGGCCAATTATTCCTGTATGCCTGGTTGGTGTTGCTGGCCGCAGCCTGGGTGATTTACTACGAACGAAAATCCTGGCAGAATATGCTGCAACAGTTCAGAAGCAAACGTTAATTGCCCGCATCAAGCGCTTGGATTAATAATTCAAGTAGCTCGCTATGGCCCTCCAGCGATTTCTTTAACCCTTCCGATAGAAAATTCGGAATGCGTTCCTGGCGTTGTTTTTTTGATTTTATTTCGGCAATCATTTCCAGTATGGTGTCTTTATCAGCAAGTTGGTCGGTTTCCTGAACAGCGGCTTCCAATTTTGTCCAGGCGTTCATTTGTTCCAGGGGCACATCGGGTTTAGCGGTGACGGTTTTTGTTTCCGTTCGGGTTGTAATGCAGGCATTGTATTCGGCTACTATTTTGTCTATATCATTCCGGCCGTATGTACCCGCGCTAACCTTTTCAGCTAAGTCATAGCAATCCGATACGAAATCGGTGATCCTTTTTTTGAACCCTATGTTAGGCACTTCAATGCCTCTTCCATCAAGCTTTAACAGGTAGCGCCCATCCCAGGATACCTGGTTTTCTATCTGAAAATTATACAGGCTCAGGTAGCCGGGTGTAATCAATTTCATGTACGTATAGGTATCCTGAAATTTTACCAGGTGATAGATTTCGTCTTTCATCCGGAAACCCTTCACTTGCATTAGGGTATATGCGCTTTTCTTTTTGGTATTATCGATTAACTGGATGCGTTGATTGGCTCCGTAATTAAAGTGTGCAACCTGGCCATATAAGGTATCGGAATTGATCAACACGATAAAATCGGATTGGGCGGAACCCGCCAGGTATCCCATCAGGCAAAATAAAATGAGTATAATCTGGATCATGCATTTCTTCATGGCATCAGCATTTAATTCGGGTCGAAAGATATTCAACCCGGGAACAGGATTCAACCCGAAGCTGATAGATGGTTATTTTTGTTTAAGTCTGCCGGCATCTTTTAATGCCCGGGCGATAATCCATTCTAACTGACCATTGGTTGACCGGAATTCATCGGCTGCCCACTTTTCTACTGCTTTTAATACCTCTGGGTCGAGGCGAAGCGCAAATGGTTTTTTCTGCCCCATAGTTAATCGGTTTCATGATTGGATAGCGATTGGTTGAGTGCTGCCTTTACTTGTGCAGGCTTCTGCGTTCCAATAATTATCGTTTTGCCTGAAACAAGGGTTATAATCAAGGCATCTCTTCCCGATATGAGCAAGCGTTGTTGCCGCCCGGTAAGGCTTCTCCGGTAACCTCTTCTGCGTGCTTCATAAGTCTTAATTTCCGTTTTAGGAATGTGCCTCGGTTTGCGCATGTGCGGATAGTATTGAAAAGTAATCCCGGTCTGATCGATTGCGGTTTCAAGGCGCACCGATAACAAGACCCAAAGCACAACAGTTAACACCGTGAACGAAACCAACGTCATGATCAGCAACCCGGTGTCCGACATCGGTTCCGTGCCCCAGGGTTCGCCCATCACCAACTGCCAATACACTCCGTAAAGTAAGGAGAGTATAATGGCGAGGGAAACCGGCAGTATAATCCACCAGAGTAAGGCTACCTCGCGGAGAGATTGCTTTTCCTGGAAAAGTGTTCGGGCCATGCGTTTAGCTGTGAAGCGTTCCTGCATTCACCACCGGGCTAACATCTTTATCTGCGCAAAGCACCACCATCAAATTACTCACCATGGCAGCCTTACGCTCTTCATCCAAATCAATAAGCTGTTTTTTCGACAGATGATCCAATGCCATTTCTACCATGCTCACCGCACCTTCAACAATTTTGTACCGAGCCGAAACCACCGCAGTGGCCTGTTGCCTGCGCAACATGGCACTCGCAATTTCAGGAGCGTACGCCAGGTAGCCGATGCGGGCTTCGATTACGTGGATGCCGGCAATTTCCAACCGGTTGCGTAAATTTTCTTCGAGGGTATGGTTTACTTCATCATGCCCCGAACGCAGGGTAACTTCGGTGTCGGTGTCGAAGTTGTCGTACGCGTACATGCCGGCCAGTTTACGTACAGCCGAGTCGCTTTGTATTTTTACAAAGTTCTCGTAGTCGTCCACTTCAAAAGCTGCCTTGAAGGTATCCTGAACCTGCCACACCAGGATTACCCCAATCTGAATCGGGTTACCGACTTTATCGTTCACTTTAATTTTTTCGCTGTCGAAATTGCGGGCGCGCAGTGAAATTGATTTTTTGGCAAGCAGGGGATTAACCCAATAGAACCCGTTCTTCTTAACCGTTCCCTTGTATTCACCAAACAGGATCAGTACCATCGATACATTGGGATTGATGAAGAAAAATCCAGGCATCAGCAAGAGCGCAAGGGCAATCGGCCAGATAAATTGAGGGTTACGCAGGGTGATTAATCCGGCTGCTCCTGCAACCAACAGCGTAAACACCAGGGCCACCATCAGGTAACCCGACATGGGTGCGGAAGTTTTTTCAGTTTTCATAGAAATGATATTAAAATGATATTACAAAGATATTATTTTAAATTAATAACGCAAATCCGGTTTTAAGGTTTCAATTGGATATAATAGCTTCTTACCCGTTATTTGGGCCTGTTTTTCAGCCTATGATTCAATACAACCCAAAAGCCTGGTTTTCTTTAATTTTTCATTCCTACAGCCGGTTTGTGATGAAAACCCTGATGCCGGCCCTCATTTTCATGGTCGTATTCACCACCGGGGTATGTTATTTCATCCTGGAAATCGTTCATCCGGAGAAAGATGAGTTTACCAGCACCACGGCTTTACACTCCTTATTGGGTATTGTATTGGGTTTATTCCTTGTATTTCGGATTAACAGCGCGTACGATCGCTGGTGGGAGGGCCGCAAGCTGTGGGGTTCGCTCGTGAACAGCACCCGCAATTTCAGTTTGAAATTAAATGCTTACCTCGATAAGGACGACCTCGAAACCCGTCAATGGTTTGCCAAAATGGTTCCGAATTTTGTATTGTCGTGCAAGGAACACCTGCGTAAAGGCGTGCAGCTTTCTGAGCTCGATCCGCCCGATGATGACTTTATCGAATTCCTGAAAACAAAACAGCATAAACCGAATGCTATTTCGGCCATGTTGTACCGCAGGGTGAGCGATTTGTATAAGCAGGGCACACTAACGGGTGATCAGTTTTTCGTACTGGATAAGGAACTGAAAGATTTTATCGACATCATTGGTGCCTGCGAGCGGATTAAGTCAACCCCGATACCGTACTCGTACAGTATGTTTATCAAGAAATTCGTTTTTATATACGTTATCACCTTGCCCTTTGGATTTGTTACCACCTTTAAATACGTAACCATTCCTACGGTCTTACTGATTTCTTTTGTGTTGTTAAGTGTGGAGCTAATCTCTGAAGAGATTGAAGATCCGTTTGGTCGTGATGTTAACGATTTACCTACCGATGATTTGGCCGGCAAGATTAAAGTGAATGTAAGGGAAATACTATTGTGATTCAATTTTAGCAGGTAAAAAGCTGGGTAAACAGGTCATCTTTTTAAAAAAAATGTCCATTTGGCTTTTTTACCTTGAGCTTTTTATGATTAATTTTCATAAACTAAACCCAAACCAATTTATGAAAGTACTGTTACTCAAATCACTTTTGCTGCTGCTTGTAAGTTTACAGGCATTGGCCCAAACACGTAATGTTA
>CAZOYJ010000205.1:0-5847 GCA_964583905.1 uncultured Roseivirgaceae bacterium | reverse complement strand
CCAGCGACCTACTGATTACAAGTCAGTTGCTCTACCAGCTGAGCTAAGGAGGCTTTAAATTCTGGTTTTACCTACTGATTACAAGTCAGTTGCTCTACCAGCTGAGCCCTGCCTGCCGGCAGGCAGGTAAGGAGGCGTTTATTTAATTCCAGATTCCAGATTTCAGGTTTTAGGTTCCTGATTTCCGGTGCTGGGTAAAACGAGGTGCAAAAATAACAGTTGGTTTGTTCTTTGCAAATCCCGGTTATGAAACCGCACGCAGCAACTTCAATTGCTGTTTTAGTTCTTTAAGGTGTTCGCCCGCGGCTTCTATTTTCGCATTGAATTCTTCCCGCACCTTTTCCCCGTTTTTAGCGCGGGCAAAGAACTCGAGGTTGTTGCGCCATACGGCCAGGTCGTTTTCCACTTTCTGGATTTTCTTGCGGATAACCTGTTCCTTGTGATAAATTTTCTGATCGGCCATGGGATCGTTCTTCAAATCCTGCAACTGGTTTTCCAGCACCAACTTGCCCTTCTCACTATCGGAAAGTCCTTCAATGGTCTGCACAAACTTTTCAACCGCCTGATGGTAGCGGGTGCGAATGGCGGCCATGTTCTTTTTCGGCACAAACCCTATTTCATTGAATTTGCTTTCCAGTTCTTTCAGGACTTCGGGTGTTGCCGTTTTTTCCTCCATATGTTTTTCCAGTTGCGCGCAAATGGATTCTTTTGCGGCCAGGTTTTCTTCCTGCTCGGAGTCGCGCTTGCCTTGCTGGGTTCTGCGTTGTTCAAAAAAGTAATCGCATGCTTCTTTAAACTCCTGGAATAATTTCTGGCGCAGTTTCTCCGGCACGGGCCCGATTTCCCTCCATTGCAGTTGCAAGTTCTTCAATTCGTTTGAAGTCGACATCCAGTCGGTGCTTTCTTTCAGTTGAAGCGCCTGGGCAATAATCTGCTGCTTCTTTAACAGGTTTTGTTCGCGCTCGCCATCCAGTTTCTTAAAGAAGGCATTCTTGTTTCCGAAGAACGCTTTAAAGGCCGTCCAGAATTTCCGGTTAATTTCTTTTGCCTTGTTGCGAGGCAAGCCTCCGAGGGCATCCCATTTCTTCTGCAACTCCAGGACTTCCTTTGTCTTTTGGTTCCATTCTTTGATGCGGTCGGATTGAAAGGCTGCAAACGTCTGCACTTCCTCACACAGCACTAATTTCGCTTCCACGTTGGCGGCCAGTTCCTGCTGCAGGTTCTTCATGAAGGCATCGCGTTTGGCGTACACCGCATCGGATGCCGTTTTGAACCGCTGCCACACAGCTTCTTTTTCTTCCATCGGTACCGGGCCGATGTGTTTGAATTCGTGGTGGAGTTCATTGAGTTCGCGGATGGCGTCTTTGATTTTCTCCACCTCATTCAGTTTCTCTGCACGCACACATAATTCCAGTTTCGCTTCCAGGTTTTTCCTGCGGTCGAGTTCTTTTAGTTCGTAGTAGATGCTTTGGTTATCGTAAAATCGATCGACCAGCGCGTGGTAGTTAGCCCATAGCGTGCGGGCCTGTACGGGCGGCACTGGCCCGATATTTTTCCATTCCTTCTGGAGTTCCTTGAACTGATCGAACTGGTTGGTTACTTCCTGTGAATCGGTAAGCTCGCGCAGTTTCTCCAGGATTTCGAGTTTTCGGTTCAGGTTACCGGCTTTGGTATCCTCCTGGGATTTGAGTTGCTGGTGTTTGCGATCGCGTGCCGCTTTGGCATACGTGTCGAAGGTGGCATCAAGTTCATCGCCTTTGTATTCAAAGCCTTCGGCCGTGCCGCCATCGAGGATGAAGCGGTTCAGTGCGGAGGTACGTTCCTTTTCGCGCAGGTCATCCATAACCGGTTTAATGTCGCGCAATACCTGATCCAATTTCCGGATGTCGGTTTCTTTGGAAAGCTCTTTTACTGCGGCCACCAGTTGTTCCTTGGTGAACTGGGTGTAGTCGGGCTGTTCGGATTCTTCCTCATCGTGAGAATCCTCCTGGTCGTGATGATCGGTTAGATCAACTTCCGATTGCAATACGGTACCACGGCTTTCTTCCAACCCGCTTTCGGCCCTTTCTTCCACTGCTGTTTTTTCGTTCTCCAATTCCATGGTCACGTTTCATTTATCTAAAGGTTGTACCGGTAAAGGTACTAAAATTGCTCAATTCAGGCGCGGGTCAACGGGGTAGTTTGAATACACAGAAAACCTTCCGCCCATGCTCTCCAGCGCCTTTTTCCACATCAGGGCGGGTGCGGTTTCGAAAAGCAGGTCTTCGGTTACAAAGTCGCATACAATCCAGGAGTCTTGTTCCAGTTCTTCTTCCAATTGGCCGGCATCCCAGCCGCTGTAGCCCAGGAAGAATTTAATTTGGTCTGGATGCAGTTGGTGGGTATCGCATAAGGTAAGCACCTGTTCAAAGGTTCCGCCCCAAAAAATTCCGGCCCGCACTTCGGCACCATTTTCAATCACAGGGTTGCGGTGAATGAAGTGAAGGGTATCTTGTTGCACGGGGCCACCGATTAAAACTTCATGCTCAAAATTTTTCAACTCATCCATCACCTCACTGGCTTTTACCAGGGCTGGTTTATTCAACACAAACCCGAAGGAGCCTTCTTCATTATGTTCGCACAACAACACGACTGTACGTTCAAAATTCGGATCGGGTAAAAAGGGCTCGGAGATGAGCAACCTGCCCTTTTCGGGTGCGATTTTATTCCGGTAGTTGAAAAATTCCATGCAGCATTTATGGGGCTATGCGGCTTCAATAAAATACTTGTTCCGTTAGGATGCAAATATTATTGTTTTGGTTGAAATTGGTGGAAAATTCATCCCGATGTCGCATTCCAGCATTGCCTCCATCCGCACCGAATATGCCAAAGCTACGCTTGATGTTAAGGCGGCTCACCCACATCCGGTGGAGCAGTTCGGGCAGTGGTTTAACGAAGCGCTGGCTGCACAAATTCCGGAACCGACCGCCATGCACCTCGCTACGGTAAACGAACACGGACGGCCTGCCGGGCGAATGGTATTACTGAAGGGGGTTGAAGATTCGAAGTTTGTATTTTATACCAATTACCAGAGCCGTAAGGGGTGGGAGCTTGATACAAACCCAGCCTGTGCGCTTACTTTTTTCTGGCCGGAACTTGAACGCCAGGTTCGGATTGAAGGTACCGCCATGCGCATCGATAGTACTCGTTCAGACGAATATTTTAAAAGTCGCCCGCGCAGTGCACAAGTGGGGGCCTGGTCATCGCCCCAGAGTGCCCTGATCGACAGCCGGGAAATTCTTGACCAGCGGGTAGCCGAGATGGAGAAACGTTTTGAGGGACAAGATCCATTGCCCCGTCCACATCAATGGGGTGGGTATGAACTGGATCCGCTATTGATGGAGTTCTGGCAAGGAAGGCCCAGCCGGTTACACGACAGAATACTTTATGTAAAGGTTGATAATATCTGGGAAATCAGGAGGTTGGCGCCATAAAAGATTTCTGATTTTCAATTACATATTTCAGATTCTTTGGAATTAACCAATGGGTAAGCCGCATTCAACTCCTGGGTAATGAAAAGCATGCAAATTTGGTGAATTAAAAAAGAATTCGGACTTTCATAAGGTTGGGGTTCATCCGCAGGCCCCACGCTTCCTCGGCTGCACTTAAATTTCCGCTTATGGCTGCATATGAAATCGAGGTTATTCTGAATCGACAACTGGCCGATTGTTTGTCGCTTCCTGTGTTCATTACAGACACCACCGGCAACCTCATCTTTTACAACACGCCTGCCGAGGAAATTCTGGGTATGCGCTTCGAAGACTCCGGGGAGTTGCCGGTAGAAACGTGGTCGGTCATCTTTAAACCGATTGATGATTACGGGGAGTTGCTTCCCCCGGCTGAGTTACCACTCGTTCAAACCCTGAACGACATGAACCCGCATCACAAAAGCTTCCGGATAGAAAGTGTGCATGGCATAAGTCAGAAAATTTCCGTTACCTCCTACCCGATTATCAGCCGGTCGGGAAAATTTCTTGGTGCGGTTGCCATCTTCTGGAAAACCCCGCAACCATGATCGTTACGTTGTATGGCGTGCGTGGGTCTATCCCAACAACCAGTCCGAATACAACGTATTACGGGGGCAGCACTTCGTGCGTTGAAGTAGTAGAGGAAGGCTGGCAGTTGGTTTTAGATGGCGGGTCGGGCATTCAGCAATTGGGAGTTCGGGCAGGCATTACCCAAAAAAGAATCGACATTTTACTCACGCACCTCCACCTGGATCACATCCAGGGCCTGGGCTTTTTCAAACCGTTGTTTGATCCCACCATGGAGGTACACATTTGGGGGCCGGCTAACCAGATGCAAACGTTACACGGCCGGTTAAGCAGGTATTTATCACCGCCACTTTTTCCGGTACTGATCCGCGATTTACCCTGTAAAATCATGTTGCACGAAGTTGAACACAGCACTTTTTCCATCGGGCCCTTCACCATTCAATCCGCTTACATCATTCACCCCGGACCTACCGTTGGGTTTCGGGTTACCGGTCAGCATTCGGTTTTAACCTACCTGCCGGATCATGAACCTGCACTTGGACCAAACGGAATGATTTCCAACAAGCGCTGGATCTCTGGTATTGATTTGGCCGAAGACGCTGACTTACTGATACACGATGCCCAGTACACCGCCTGGGAATATCCCTCCAAAAAAGGTTGGGGACATTCCTCCATGGATGATGCCGGACAATTTGCTGCACTGGCCGGAGTGAAGCACGTGTTGTTCACCCACCACGATCCATCGCGCACCGATTCACAACTCACCGAATTGTTTACCGATTTTAAAACCCGGAACCGGTATCCCTTCCGGCATGAGCCCGCACGCGAAGGGATGGTGATCGAATTAACGTAATGCTTACAACAGGTCGAACAACTGGCGAATGCCCGGCTGCCTGCGAACTGTGTAGCCTTCGCCATACTCTACACCAATAGCATGACCGTATTCAATTGCGCGGGCTTCTATGAGCTTGAGGAATTGCGGTTTGGAGATATACGTTTCCGGTTCCTTGCTTTCTGGATCAAACACCTGGCTTTTGTACGCCCTGTAAGAATCTACTTTCGTTTGCCAGAAGCCGGAGATATCCACAATAAAATCCGGTTGGATGAATTGACTTTGAATGTAGTGGTACACTGCCCTTGGTCGCCATGCCGTTTGTGGTTTGCCGTCAACTTCAGTTTGAATTTTTGTCAGCCCGGAGAGGAAACAAGAATCGTAGGCTAACTCGGCAGCCCGGCCATGATCAGAATGGCGGTCATAAATGGCGTTGGCCAACACAATGTCGGGTTGATACTTCCGGATAACTTTTATGACTTCGCGTTGATGGGCTTCATCGTTCTTAAAAAATCCATCGGCCATGCCCAGGTTTTCACGAACCGACAGGCCCAGAATTTCGGAAGCTTTGGCTGCTTCCTGCATGCGGATTTCAGGGGTGCCACGGGTACCCAATTCACCTTTGGTAAAATCCACAATGCCCACCTTGTGCCCCAGTGAAACGTGTTTGGCAATGGTTCCCCCGGTGCATAGTTCGGCATCGTCTGGGTGAGAAGCGAGTACGAGAATGTCCAGTTTCATATCGGGGTGTTGATGTAGGATTTCTGTCCCAACCAAAAGTTCCAGGCCATGATGAAGGGCATTAATGGTTCACCAGTTCAGCTTCTTTGGCGGCCAGGAATTTCTCGGCATCGAGGGCTCCCATGCAGCCGGTACCGGCAGCCGTAACGGCCTGGCGATATACCTTATCGGCAGCATCGCCAACGGCAAATACGCCTTCGATGTTCGTCTTGGTTGAACCCGGTTGTACTTTTATGTAAC
>CAZOYJ010000204.1:0-5857 GCA_964583905.1 uncultured Roseivirgaceae bacterium | reverse complement strand
CGAAGTGATAACGCAGGTATGCCTTTCACCAATCTTCAATAAAAGTTTTTTTTAGCGTGGGTTTAAGTACCCCTTTCTCCCTTCATCTAACACCAGGCTGGGCAGCGACACTCTCCCGCTAAAAAGCGGGATGAAACATTTGGGCGGGCTTTGGAGGTGGGAGGGATGCGCGGCCTGACGATGTGTGTCGCACTTATCCTAAAAGAATTTGTAAATGACCAAGCTGATATTTGTATACAGAGATATAATCGAAATATAGATTTATAACTCAGATTGAATAGCGTGGATCTCCCTCTAATATTTCCTGTATAAGCTTGGGTGACTCTCCTTGTTTCCATAAACGGGCACGGTGTACAACGCGATAGGCCAATGGACCTCCATCAGCACGTTCACTGCGCTTGAGTGGTCGCGGGATGCAGACAAACTCAGTTGAAAGCCGATCAGAGGTAGCAGTTACTAAAGCATAACCGTGGCCTCCGAGGTCAAGGAAGGATAAATGCGGAGCAACGTCAGGATTTCGTACTGCACGAGCTTGTTCTATGTCTCCTGTTTCTTTTAGCTTCAAGGTGGATTGAACACCATGCAGAGCAGTAACATTCATGGACGGAATCATTGTACCATCGGGTTGATCGATCAGATGAAGCACACGCATAGGATGGTCTTTAGACATGGTTACTTCCATCACTTCGAAAACCGTTTGCTGGGAAATAGAACCCGTAATAAATTCTACGCCCAACGGTTCAAAGGCTTTTGGAGGCAAATTTTTTGAAGCCAATCCGGCATAAAAAGCATGGCGGTCACCGGCAACAATGGCGAAGCCTGTGATCTTTTGGTTTTTCACAAAATCAAAGATCTCGTCTTTGTCGCGAAGGTATCGGCTATCTATCAACGCATATCCGGCATCGGTTGGCCACTTTGCACCAAGTTCATCCGGCAAATTCTGGTAATCGCTGCGAAGCTCCATAGTGCCAAAGGAATGCCCCCAGATTTTCCACCGGGCTTTCGATGCACCGAGTTGGCTCAAGAACCAGGCACGTTGTTCGCTGCCAAGGAAGGTCTGTGCGTGAGCATCTTTGGCGGGATTCGGAAAGTCCTGACCTTTAAAGCGGATCATTGCGGGTGGTTTACCTCCCTTGTAATGGCGGCCATAATCCATTATTTCAAAAGGTGCTTGAGCATAAACACGGGGATATCCCGTAACGTTGAAGTCGTTACTTTCTATATCAGGCGAGCGAAATGACCAATTATCCGTTAATAACAAATCAACATTTTGCCCCCAACGCAGCACCCGCTGAATTTTAAGACTGTTGATGGCGATCAGATTATTGGGTTCGTCACCAAGCCCGTCTTCATTGAAGTGCTCGATAGGTGTATCAACCACGGAAGGAGCTTGAAATTGATCGATGGATGGATCGCCAGGCTTTCGAACCCGGGCGGGGATGAACTCCCACCAAGCCTGATTAGCAACTATTTTTTGGTTTTGTGCCGTCTCATTAACGGCTCCACCACCTGATACATACTGACTTTGGTATCCGGCCCATGCGAATTCATGGTTATCCCAAACACACACAAAAGGCCACCGGGCGCGAGCATCCTGAAGATCAGGGTCCTCGAGATAAGCCCTATAAAGCGTACGATAATCTTCGAGCGAAACGGGGATGTGAAATTTGCCAACTTTTCGACCGTGTGGAAATTTGTACAAATTCTTGATCGTTCTGCCACGATTCCCATCCGGATTATCTTCTGGATACCAGGTCACCTCGTAAATAAAGTCCCCTAAATGCAATACAAAGTTAAGCTGCTCATTCTTAGGTCGGGCCTCGTCTTCAAAGATCATTCTACGGTATGCATTCAGTGCGCTTTCAGTCGGACTTTGGCAGCTAACAAAAGTGAAACGAACGGGAGTGTCTGAATTATCGCTTGGTGCTGTGATGGTGCGCCCGACCCGACTGGCAAAACCATGCTCGTCTACGAAGCGATACCAGTACACTTGGTTTGGTTTTAGACCTGTAGCCAAAAAGCGACACGTCCAATCTGCCTCAGCACTTATTTTAGTCGTGCCGCCCGCCACTACTTTCTTAAAGTCAGAATCCGTGGCAAGCTGTACGGTAAGTCGGCTGGCTGTGCTGCCTGAAATCACAGGACGCCTCGTCCATACGATAACACTGTCGGCTGTTGGATCGCCTGAAGCTACGCCCTGCGGGTATACGTCTCGTTTTTCAATAACCTGCAATGACCGTTGATTGGAAGCACCTTTTGCTGTTGCCAAACCAAAGCCAAGGAGCGCGGCTTGCAGTAAAAAATCACGTCTGGATATATTCATATACTTGTTGTTGTAATCCGATTGCCGGATGGTTTGAATTCGACAGTGCCGTAAAGACAAGTTGCTTTAAAAAGCCTATTCATTCCGTAAAGCATTAACCGGGTTTCTATTGGCAGCTGTATACGATTCAAATGAAACGGTAGCAAGCGCTATTAACACAGTAGCCAGTGCGGTGAACATAAATATTCCCGGTCGTATAGTGATATGAAACGCAAAACGTTCCAGCCAATTATTCATCAGGTACCAGGCAAAAGGGATGGCCAGCACATTGGCAATAAGTACCAACACAACAAACTCTTTCGACATCATGGTAATGATCTGATTGGTACTGGCGCCTAACACTTTACGAATACCGACTTCTTTTACTCTGCGTTCGGCCATATACGAAGAAAGCCCATAGAGTCCCATGCAGGATATCAGGAGCGCAACACCCATAAAAGCGGAGATCATGGCTGATACTTTTCTGTCCTTTTCATAATTCTTCTGTATAGACTCTTCAAGGAACGTGAATTCAAAAGGTGTTTCTTCAATAACGCTTTGCCATTGCTTTTTCAATTGATTGATCAGGTTCTTTGAATCTACCGTTTCATAATTCACCAGGATGTAACTATAGGCTGTACTAACCTGAGGCACCCAAAAGGCAAGCGGGTTAATGGGTTTATGCAACGTTTCCTGGTGAAAATTCTCCATGACCCCGATAATCTCAAAAGTGGTAACCTCACCCCGGTACTCCATATAGAGTGGGCTACCCACTGCCTTTGAAATTTCAATGTTGAGTTCATCCAGTGTAGCGCGATTTACAATCAACCGGTTAGCACTTTCTGCTTTTCTATTGTCAGTGAAATTTCGCCCGGCTATGAGGGGAATCTGTAATACATCAATGTAATTGTAATCCACCATATTATTGTACACCAGTTTAGCCTTGTCGGGACTTGATCCGGGGCCATATACCAGTTGGTCTCTGTATACATAACTACCAGGGAGGTAGGCCGTGGCAGATACCGCATTAACGCCCTGAATGTTACTGATTTCTTGATGAAGTGCCTCGTACTTTTTACGCGCTTCTGTAGTTCGAAGTGGTATAACAAGCTGTGAAACGGCATTGAAACCAAGATTTTTTTCTTGCGTGTATCGTAATTGCTTAACAATAATAAATGCACCTGCAGTGAGCGCTATGCAAATTGAAAATTGGAATACAACAAGACCCTTTCGGAGCAGGTTCGAGGAAGAGGATAGGTTGCTTTTGCCCTTTAAAATTTTAGAAGGACTTAATGAGGAAAGGTAAAATGCCGGATAAAACCCGGCAACCAGGCCAGTTACCAGTACAAGGGATATACAAGAATAAATTAATTGGGGGAGCGGAATGGAGTGGAAAGCCAGCACCTTACCCGTAATCTGATTTAATAAGGGCAATCCCAATTGCGTTAATCCAATACTAAGGAGTAGCGCAACCAAAACGGTCAGCATGGCTTCAGCGATATATTGCACGATGAGCACCTTGCGGTTGACTCCGATGACTTTCTTTATTCCAACTTCCGTTGCTCTGCGTGACGCTTTAGCCGTTGTTAAGTTCATGAAATTGATACACGCCAGCAACAGAATGAACCCCCCAATACAGATAACAATGTATAGCGTATTAATTTTAGGTACTTGATTGATCGTTGAACGCAGGTATATATCTTTTACGGGTTCAAGTCGTAGTTCCTTTTTAAGGCCATGAGCTTCCATGGCCCTTCCAGCATGCAGGTTAAGTGACTCATTAATCTTTCGTTCAACATCTACTTTGTTATGGTTGGGTTGCAAGCGCAGAAGTGAGAGTACGAAATTGGAGCCCGTCCATTCATCGGCAGCATAGGGGCCTCTCATGTATTTGGCCCACCATGAATCGCTTGTCATGGAGATAAAAAACCCGACTTGAACAAACGATGGTGCAGCGTTCCTGATGACGCCCGTAACTTCATAATTGAAGAATTCACCTTCCTGACTAATTTGAATGCTTTTTCCTAAGGCAGGTTCCTTGCCAAACAATTTGTCGGCTAACGTTTCACTCAATACTACTGAATTGGCTAGTCGCAGACTGGCCTTAGGATTACCCTCCTTAAAGTCATAAGTGAGAACGTCAAACCATGTTGAATCGGCAAGTACCCCATGTTCTTCGTAAAGTGTTTTATCGCCATAGCGGATCAGATTCTGCGCTACGCCCGGGGGGCTTACCATTCGGGCAACCGTTTCAATTTCAGGAACATCATTTTTTATACCCCATGCTATGGCAGGGGATGAAGTACCCAGGTCATTCAATCCAATATCGCTGCTTACATGGGTGGTAATGCGGTAAAGATCATGCAAACGGTGATGATGACCATCAACTTTCAATTCATCGTACACGTAAATGCCCAGCAGAAAACAACTGGTTATGCCAACCGTAAGACCCAGAATATTAATGGATGAAAAAAGCTTGTCACGCAGGATTGTGCGGATGGATAGGAGAAATTGAATCTTGAACATAGCGCCAATTTTAGTTCTATGAAATTTTTTGTTAGTGCTTATTCATTTTTGAGCGTTTCGGCTGGGTTGATTAGAGTTGCTTTGATTGAATGATAGCTTACCGTAGCTAATGCAACAATAAGACCTGCCAGCATACTTAGTGCAAACAATTCCCAACCCATCGTAATTCTGAATTGAAAACTTGCCAACCATTTTTGCATAACGTACCACGAAACAGGAATGGCTATTACGAAGGAAATGAGGGAAAGAATAACATATTGTTTGCTTAGCAGAATCAGGATGCTGGTTATTTCTGCGCCCATTACTTTTCTAAGGGAAATTTCTTTCGTTCGGTTTAGCGCATTGATTCCTGCCAGACCAAACAAGCCCAGGCATGAAATTAGTATTGCAAATATGGTAGCCACACCCATGATGTTCATCCATCGGCTATACGATTGGTATTGCTGGGCTACATCTTCATCCATAAAGGTGTAGTCAAACGGCTTGTCTGGAAACAGCTCACGGAAGATGCTTCGCGTCTTTTCCAGCCCTGCAACAACATCGCCTGCAGCTACTTTCACCAGGAGAGTAGTGTAAAACCCTGCATCAACCGTGAGTGCCATTGGTTGAATCTGGCGTTCGAGCGACTGAAAGTGATAGTCTTTTACAACACCGATAACACGATAGCCGGGTCCATCCGGTGCGCCTTTCCAGTTGATGTGTTCATTCAATGGATCCGTCCATTGCAGATCACGAACCAGCGCTTCATTGACAATCACAGCGGATGAATCACTTAATCGGGACGGATCAAAGTTCCGCCCGGCTACCAGTTCAATTCCCAAGGTTGGAATGTATTCCGCGTCAACCGCATAGAAGAAAGCCATCTTATGCTCATCCCTGAACATATATCCGTACACATAGAAGCCTTGATTAAAGGATGAATTGGTTCCGGCCACATTTACAAAGACCGGATTCTGCATGGCCTTGCTCCGGAACACATCAACCGCTTTGTTGGCCCCAGTGTTTTTGGCGGAATAAGTTGGAACAACA
>CAZOYJ010000203.1:0-5875 GCA_964583905.1 uncultured Roseivirgaceae bacterium | reverse complement strand
ACGAATTTCTTTTTTTCGCTGCTTCGCTAAAGCTAAGAGGAGCAAGTGGCTCACCCATGCGACCCGTTGCATTACCCGTGAAATAGAGCCTGTGATGAATGACTGAAGAAAAGAATGTTTGTCAATGTGCAATCCAATAAGATGATCACATCTAGTTTGTAATTCTTATCCGAAAAGGTGCCTCTATGGGCACCTTTTTAATAAACTATATAAATCCCTCCTGCTTAACTATCAATCTGTCAAACCGGCATAGTCGTTTTCATCCTCATTACAAATTATGAGACTATGCGTACAAAAAAAATTTACAACTACTTAGGTGCTGCAGCATTAATCGCAGTAACCCTGGCCTGCACCACGCAGGCTGCCAACGAACCAAGAACTGCCGGTACGGCTGTAAACAAATTACCAGTAGACGTAAAAGTGGTGAAATCTGAACCAATTAATCAGGAAGAAACGGTGGCTGGTTCTATTCTGCCCAACCGTGAGGTTTCCATAACCAGTGAATTGTCCAGGAAAATTACCTCCATTCATTTTCAGGATGGAAATTTTGTTCATAAAGGGCAACTTCTATACAAGCTGGACGATGCCGACATCCTGGCAAAAATCAAACAGGTGCAGGCTGATTTAAGCCTGGCCCAACTGAATGAGCAGCGCCTGGCCGTGCTGGTGAAGTCGGAGACAGTAAAGCAGGAGGAGTACGATGCCGCCTACTCAAAACTTCTCTCGCTCCAGGCTGCCTTTGAATTATTAAATGTTGAGTTGAGCAAAACATACATTAAGGCACCTTTTTCCGGAAAAGCGGGTATTACCAAATACCACACCGGAGCTTTGGTTTCTCCCGGCACTCCTCTCGTAAACGTGCAAGAACAAGGGATAGTGAAAATTCAATTTGCTGTGTCGGAGAAATACAGCGCGGGCTTACGTACTGGAAGAAAAATCAGCTTTACAACCTTCACGGCAACGGATCGCCTCACCGCAACCATTACCGCCACTGAAGCCGGTGTTGACCTGACCACGCGCAGTGTTACGGTGTATGCCACAAGTTCAAACAGTAATGGAATGCTTCAGCCGGGCATGTCGGTAAAAGTCTTTTTTCCAACCCATCATGAACAAGTTACAGGCTTTATGATTCCAACGCAGGCATTAATGCCGGGTGCGGAAGGATATTCTGTGTTTGTCGTGAAGAATGGCGTGGCTAAAACAACGCCAGTAAAAATCGGAAATCGGTCTGAAGCCGAAGCCCTCATTGTTGACGGACTGGCTGAAGGCGATACCGTAATGATCTCAAACCTCTTGCGCAGCGGAGAGGGTGCTCCAGTTCGGGCCGTAACTGTGCAATAATCCCTAATCATTATTCATCATGAGTTTACCATCATTAAGTATAAAAAAGCCGGTGCTGGCTGGAGTGTTCTCCGCCATCATCGTCATTATGGGATTGGTTAGTTGGAAGTATCTCGGTATACGTGAGTTTCCATTAACTGAGCCTCCGGTAATTGCTGTTGTTACATTCTATCCTGGCGCAAGTCCGGATGTGATTGCGTCAAAAATCTCTAAACCATTAGAGGAGTCAATTGCCGAAGCCAGCGGAGTACGCACGATTTCATCGGAATCGCGAGAGCAAGTGAGTATCATCTCCATCGAATTCAACCGGGATATAAACCTGGAAGATGCATTGAATGATGTTCGCGATAAAGTGGCCAAATCTAAAAATCAATTGCCTGCCGATGTTGATCCTCCAATTGTAGAGAAATCAACTTCAGCGGATAACCTGGTTGCCTTTTTAGAGGTTGAAAGCGATACCCGCGACATCAAAGAAGTCAGTCACCTTGCTTCAACAGTAATTAAAGAGCGAATGCAATCCATTCCTGGAATTCAGCGTGTGCAAATTGTGGGCGAGCATAAGTATGCTATGCGGTTACGGTTCGATCCGGTAAAATTAGCTGCATACCAACTTACACCCGAAGATATCCGGATGGCGCTGTTGCGTGAAAATATGGATTTGCCGTCTGGACGGATTGAAGGAGAAAGTAATGAACTAAGTGTTCGCACGCTTGGCAGGCTCACTACAGCCGATGACTTTAATAATATGATCATCAAACAGTCGGGTAATGCAGTTATCAAACTGAAAGACATTGGCTTGGCAGAACTTGGTGAAGTAAACGAACGCAACGCTATCATAAACGGAACAAACAAAGCCGATCGTATAGGTGTTGGTGTTGCTATACAAATTCAACGCGGTGCAAATGCCATTGAAGTTGTTGATGAGTTTTATAAGCGACTGGAGCAACTGCGAAAAGAAATTTCTACGGATTACAGGTTGATTGTTGGCTTTGATTTTACCAAGCCCGTGCGTGAATCCATCAAAGAAGTGGAAGAAACATTATTCATTGCTTTTGGATTAGTTGTACTTATCATTTTTCTATTTCTCCGCGATTGGCGTTCAACGATCATCCCGGTGTTAGCCATCCCGGTGTCTATACTCTCTGCATTCTTTATCATGTACATAGCAGGCTTCTCCATCAACGTGTTAACACTGTTGGGATTGGTGCTTGCCATTGGATTAGTGGTGGATGATGCCATTGTGGTACTGGAAAACATCTACAAAAAAGTGGAAGAAGGCATGCCACCAATACAGGCTGCCTTTGCAGGTTCTAAAGAAATTTACTTTGCGGTAATCTCTACAACCATAACATTAGCTGCCGTGTTTTTACCCATCGTATTCATGGGCGGTATCAGTGGCCAGCTGTTTAAGGAGTTTGCAATTGTTGTTTCAGGATCGGTGTTGGTGTCAGCTTTTGTTGCGCTAACGCTTTCACCTATGTTGAGTGCCTACTTGCTAAAGAAGCACAGTAAGCCCAACTGGCTGCATCGTGTTACCGAACCTTTCTTCCTAAAACTCAATAACGGATACGCATTTCTTCTTTCCGGATTTATGAAGCACCGGTGGTTAGCATGGATATTCTTAATCGGGACTGCTTTTGTAATCTACAACACGGGTAAAAAATTACCGTCTGAGCTAGCTCCCGTTGAAGATCGCTCGAACATGATGCTGATCGCCATAGCACCGGAAGGCGTGTCGTACGACTTCATGAAAAAGAATATGGAGGAAGTAGGACATTATGTAAATGACAACACGGATGGATTGTATCAAACCTATTCCATGGTTGCGATCTCATTTATCCCCGCTCCAGCTCCGGTAAACATCGCAGTTCAAAGTATTTACTTGAAGGATCCCAAGGATAGAAAAATGTCTACCCAAGAGTTGTACTATCAGTATGGTGCAGCCTCCGGAAAATTCAGAAACATCTTAATGTTTCCGTACATGCCGCCAACAATCGGCACACGGTATGGCGGAGGACAACCTGTTCAATATGTTTTGCAAGCTTCCAATTTGGATAGCCTCGCTAAAATTCTTCCCAAGTTTCTAGGAGCAGCCCGTCAAAGCAGCAAGCTGATGTTTGTGGACAGCGATTTGAAAATCAACAAACCTGAATTGCAAATTAACATCGACCGGGAAAAGGCTGCACTCATAGGAGTCTCTATTCAGGAAGTAGCCCGTGCATTACAACTTTCATTTTCAGGTCAACGGTACGGCTACTTCTTACAGAACGAACGCCAATACGAAGTGATCGGGCAAGTGGAACGTGTGAACCGTAATGATGTAAGTGACCTGCGCTCTATTTATGTGCGCTCAGCAAACGGACAAATGATTTCACTGGACAACTTAGTTTCGATCAATGAAAGTATCAGTCCTGCTGCGATCTATCGATACGATCAATTCACTTCGGCTACCATTTCTGCCGGTCTTGCACAAGGTGTAAGTCTTGAAGAAGGTATCCAGGAAATGGAGCGCATCAAGAACGAAGTGTTGGGCGAGAACTTTAAGAGTGTGTTAGCGGGTCAGTCGCGTGATTATATGGAGAGCCAGGGCAATTTAACATTTACGTTAATCCTTGCGCTGCTGATAATCTACATGATTCTCGCAGCACAGTTTGAAAGCTTACGCGATCCGCTCATTATCATGCTTACTGTGCCCATGGCTATTGCTGGTGCACTCATCAGTCTCGACTGGTTCAGTCAAAGTTTAAACGTGTTCAGTCAGATTGGTATCATCACGCTGATCGGTCTGATCACAAAGAATGGAATTCTGATTGTAGAGTTTGCCAATCATTTGAAGGATACAGGCTTATCAAAATTTGAAGCCGCCAAGCTTGCTGCCGAGCAACGTTTCCGTCCCATATTAATGACTTCGCTAGCGATGATCTTTGGCGCCTTGCCAATTGCACTCACATTCAACAGCCGTCAATCGTTGGGAATTGTAATCTCCGGTGGATTAATATTCGCTGGCATCCTTACACTCTTTATTATCCCTGCCGTGTATTCTTACCTCTCATCTGATAAAAGGAAGAAAGAGGCCGTGGATGAAAGTGAATCTACAGACCAAGCCCTTGCTGCATAAATTAATACGACTATGAAAACTATTTCAAAACTTTATACACTCTTTCTTATGGCCGGTATTTCGTTCACCGCCAGCGGACAGGAAGTAGCACTCAGTTTATCGGATGCGCTCAAACTTGCCCGGGAGAACAACAAAACACTCCAGGTTCAAAAGCTCGAAAAGACTTTAGCTGCATCTTTAACCAAAGAAGCCCTTGGAAATTTATTGCCGAGTGTAAGCGTCAGCGGGAGTTATTCCTACTACTTCGATCAACCTGTAGCGTTCATGCCGGGGTCGATCGTAAACTCTGAAAAACCTGTTGCTGATGTTGTAGTCGGTGGAAAGAATGCGTTCAGTGCTACACTTGCATTTCAACAACCGTTGTTAAATGAAGTGGCGCGGAAGCAGGTTAAAATTTCAAAACTGAATGAAGCGCTCACCGGTCAGCAAAACAGGGATGTGGAAGACCAATTGGTTGTGAATGTTTCAGCAAATTACTTTACCCTGCAGGTACTAAACGAATCAATCGCGTTGCATAAACAAAGTCTGGATAGGAATACGCAGGCTTTGAATGATTCACGGTTGCTGCTTCTGCAAGGCAAAGCGCTGAAGATTGATACCCTCCGTAACTTTATCGCTGCTGAGAATTTGAGAAGTACAATCTCTTATCTGGAAAGTCAAAAAGAAGTGGCCCGTTTACAACTGAATACCAAACTAGGCTTAGCACCGGATATCAAAATTAATGCATCCGACAAGCTTGAAGTTGAAGAACCTACGCGTTACTTCGGTGCCGTTGAAATTAATGTGGAAGAAACGTTGATTAACCGTTCGGACGTTCAACAATTACAACTTGCTATTACGTTCAATAAAAGCACGCTGGAGCAAACCCGTGCTCAACGTCTTCCGGTTGTTTCATTAGTTGGAGGATATCAGTGGCAGGCGCAGGCCAACGACCTGGAATTTGGTAGCTATTCATGGCCCACTACTTCCTACGTTGGCTTGCATGCGAGCATGCCCATCTTCACAGGAAACAAAATCAACACGCGTGTTAGGCAATCAAACATTCGCGTTAAGCAGAGCCAGCTTGCATTGCAGGATTTAAGTGAGCAGGCAAAAAAAGAAGTAACTGCTTTACAAAACAAATTAATGGAGTCGCTCCGGCAATTAACTATCAAGGAGCGGACCGTAGAAGCAGCTGAGTTAAGCTTTACAATGGTAAACAACCGTTACAAAAACGGTTTAAGCAGTCGCCTTGAACTTACCGATGCAGAGGTAACCCTTACACAAGCCAAGCTTCATCAGTTACAGGCGATTTATACATTAAAAATTACGCACATGGAGTACAGGCGTAGCATGGGACTATTGAATCAATAGAGCTGTTTTTCATAGGAAGAGAGAAGAGGCTGTTTTAAAAGTTGGTGCTTATCAGGTTAAACG
>CAZOYJ010000202.1:0-5894 GCA_964583905.1 uncultured Roseivirgaceae bacterium | reverse complement strand
TAAGGAAAAAGAAAATGAATAGGACTTAGCGTAAATCAATTATTTCAACGCCTGGATATTTCTTCGGATCGAAGGTGAAGAAAGTCTCGGCTACCGCCACATTGGGGGTAAACCGGGTGATGCTGTACTTATAGCGGTTTCCACTCCGGTCAAACATAGTCCAGCTTTGAATGTTGCGGTCTTTTTTACCAATGCTCATCCGGATTTTAAAATACTGGGCATCCTTTTTTTCAGGTACCAGATCAACCACTTCACACAACACACCGTTGTCGGTTTGATCTTCGAGGTACAGGTATTTGAATCCTTTTTTGTACAAATCGTAAATTTTGGAAGGATTTATTTCATCGGCATCCGGATCGTAGTTATCGATGTTAACTTCCTTGGCAGCAGGCAGGTAGGTCCAAACGGTTGTGCCGTTATTGATTATCTCCTGATCGTCCATCACCAGGCGGAATTTATCGCCCTTAACCGTGATTTTTCCCTTAAATTCTTCTTTGATGCCCTCCGTTTCGTTGGTCATGCTGGACGTGATATTGGCTTCAAAGGAAGTAAAGGCTTTATAGCGTTTACTCATGGCCTCCAGAATTTCAAGGGCTTTAGCATCATACTGGGCCTGTGCGGAAATTGCAAAACAGGCCGAAAGAAGAACAAAAAGAAATTTTTTCATTATAGATTGGAAAATTTATGGGTTCAAGTAAAACGGCACCAAAAATAAGTTACTGGCCGTGTTTTTCCTTCAATCCATTCAATAATTGTTCCAAACTCAACTCATCTTTAATCAGCACCTCACGCGCCTTACTGCCTTCAAAAGGCCCCACAATTCCGGCTGCCTCAAGTTGATCGATCAATCGGCCAGCCCGATTATAGCCCAATTTAAGCTTCCTTTGGATCAGAGACGTGCTCCCCTGCTGATGCATAACCATGAGTTTGGCAGCTTCCTCGAACAAAGCATCGCGTTCGGAAAGGTCAACCGTAGAGGCGCCACTTTCTTCATCTTCGTACTCCGGAAGCAAGTAGGCTGAGTCATAGCCTCGTTGCGCACCGATGTACTCACATATTCGCTCAATCTCAGGGGTATCGACAAAAGGGCATTGCAAACGAATAATATCAGAACCTGACGACAGCAGCATATCCCCCATTCCCACTAACTGATCGGCACCTCCCGTATCCAGAATGGTACGTGAATCAACCTTAGACGTAACCCGGAAGGATAGGCGCGCAGGGAAGTTCGCCTTGATTACACCCGTGATCACATTCACCGAGGGGCGTTGAGTAGCTACTACCAGGTGAATTCCTATGGCCCGTGCCAATTGCGCCAGGCGTGCAATCGGAGTTTCCACTTCCTTGCCGGCCGTCATCATTAAATCGGCCAATTCATCAATAACCAAAACGATGTAGGGCAAGAACCGATGACCTTCCTTCGGGTTTAGTTTACGCCCTACAAACTTGGCGTTGTATTCTTTCAGGTTACGGGCACCGGCATCTTTCAGAATCTCGTACCGGTTTTCCATTTCAATACACAACGAATTAAGGGTGTGTACAACCTTTCGGGTATCGGTTATGATGGCCTCTTCGCTGTTCGGCAGCTTGGCGAGGTAATGACGTTCGATTTTACTGAACAAGGCCATTTCCACTTTCTTCGGATCAACCAAAACAAATTTCAATTGAGATGGGTGACGCTTATATAACAACGATCCCAAAATCACATTTAAACCTACCGATTTACCCTGACCTGTTGCTCCTGCCACCAACAAGTGTGGCATCTTGGCCAGATCTATTACCAATACTTCATTTGAAATAGTTTTACCCAAGGCGACTGGTAATTCCTTGTCGGTTTTTTGGAACGATTGCGTTGACAATACCGAGCGAATACTAACCATCTCGCGGTTTTTATTCGGCACCTCGATTCCAATGGTACCCTTACCCGGAATGGGTGCGATAATTCGAATCCCCAGCGCAGAAAGGCTCAACGCAATATCATCTTCCAGGTTTTTGATCCTTGAAATTTTAATGCCCGCATCCGGAACAATTTCATACAGCGTTACCGTTGGGCCAATGGTAGCTTTGATACTCGAAATACCAATTTTAAAGTTGGTAAGGGTTGCCAGAATTTTGTCTTTGTTCTGGTTGAGTTCGTCTTGGGTTACCTGAACTTTACCAGTGTCATACTCATTGAGCAATTCCAGTGGCGGAAATTTATAATTGCTCAGATCGAGCGTTGGGTCATACGATCCTTTTTCTTCCACTAACTTATCGGCCAGCTCATCGGTTTCGGTGCGCTCTTCGATGATGAAGTCAGGCTCGGCTTTCGGTTTCTTTGTTGCAGCCGGTTTCTCGATTTCAAGCGGAAGATCCATTTCAGGCACATCCAGTGCAGCCACAGGCGTAACCAGTTCTACCGGTTCAGGAATAACTTCTTCCGGCTTTTCTTCCACCTGGTTCTTAACCCAGTTATCGTTTTCATCGAAATAGCCCGCAGCCATTTGCTCTTCGGTAAGGATGGCATCGTTACCCATTGGTTTGGGATTGGGCTGAAGCATGTTGATGGTGCTGACATTGAAGAAGAAAATAATGAAGAGGAATAAGGACAGCACCAACACCAGAAATGTGCCCCATCCCAACAAGCCATGCGAAAGTAATGCCAACTGGTAGCCCAAACCACCACCCAGAAAACTCCACTCGGTTACACCCTCCACGCTAAGCGTCAGGTAGCCAAACAACAGGCAAAGCCACAGGCCGGTAAACACCGAAAAAATAACCACCGAAAACAACGGAAGAATTTCGCGTTTAAAGGCAAGCTTTACACCAGCAATAAACAATACCACCGGGATAAGAAAAGCAGAAATACCTACCCACCTGAAAATAAAATAATGCGAGGTAACAGCTCCGTACAAACCGAGCCAGTTGGTTGCTTCCAAACCAGACTCCAGCAAACCACTGCCAGCAACACCCTCCACCACACTCTGATCAGCCTTACCTGTAAATAAATACGAAAGGAATGCTATGAATAAAAAAACAGCAGATACCAGAATAAAGAATCCCAATGCCAGTGGAATTTTGGGGTCCTTCAAAAAATCAAGGCTTAAACTTTGCTTCGATGACTTGCCTTTCTTATCCTTATCTGATTTTTTAAAGGTATTAGACTTGTAGGTGTTTTGTGCCATGAACGTTTAAAAAGTACTCAAAACTAAGGAAAAACAAATTAATAACCTGTTTTACAGGAAGTTCAATTACTAAAATTATAACAGGCAATCGCCACCATCATGCTTAAGGTATTCCCATCTGGCTACGAACCACCAGGGGCAAGCATGAGAAGAATAAAATTACTCACCACGTCAAGCGCTGCAAACCTCGTGCTGAGTGATGATGTTAAAATTTATGTGGAAATTGTACACAAACCGTAAACGTATGACCTTCCACAATCAAACCATCTGGATAACCGGGGCATCATCCGGCATCGGCCGCGAGTTGGCAATCGTATTTTCGCGTCAAGGAGCTGAAGTGGCCGTTACGGCCAGAAGAATGCACTTGCTGGAAGATCTTGTTAGGCTTATTGAAGAAAATGGTGGGAAAGCAAAAGCGTTTTCGTGTGATGTTCTGAATGAAAAAAGTATTGAATCTTGCGCAAAAGAAATCATTTCACATTTTGGCAAGCTGGATGTTGTCGTGGCCAATGCCGGAGGTGGTGTTGTTGGCAAGATTGAAGATTTAACCGAAGCTGATTGGCAGCGCCAACTGGCGTTGAATGTTACCGGTCTTGCGCTAACAGTAAAATATTCGCTGCCACATTTACGAAAAACAAAAGGCAGAGCGGTACTTATCGGTAGCATTGCCGGTTTTATACCCAATCCGATGGTTGGAGCTTACGGAGCCTCCAAAGCTGCTGTTCATTCCATTGGCGAAACATTGCAAGTCGAGTTGCTGGGCAGTGGTGTGACCTGCACAACCATCCATCCGGGATTTGTGGATAGCAACATTGCACGGATTGACAATCAGGGTAATTTTCATCCGGAGTGGAAAGATCCGCGTCCGGCCATCCTAATGTGGCCAACCGAAAAGGCAGCGAAAGTAATGGTTAAAGCTATCGCGAAAAGAAAAAAAGTATATGTGGTTACTGGTCACGGAAAAATCGGGGTATTTTTAGGAAAATACTTTCCTGCGATAGCACGAAAGATGATGGCTAAGAATAGTCCAAAAATCTAATAAAATACTTCTGAGTAAAATCCTTCCTATACCTATTGCTCGTATGAAAAATACCCTCACACTATTGCTGCTTTCGCTCGTATTTTATACGTGCCGGAATAAATCGGATCATGAAGCCTTCTACATGCCCGGAGAATTTGAACCCCATGAAGCTATTTGGTTTGGATGGGAAGAAAACGATACTACCGTGCACCCGGTTGTTTACAACATGATTCGTGGGCTGAGCGGAAAAGTACAGTTAAAAATTGCTGTTGACAGCGACAGCCTGAAAGCCGTGGCGCAATCAAAACTTCATGATGCCGGAATTGACACTTCTGCCATTCAGTTTTACACCATTTCCGGAGACCGCTATTGGATTCGCGACCATGGTGCGGCCTTCCTGGTTAATCAACAGGGCCAACTGGCAGCCGTTGATTTTGGCTGGAACCTCTACGGCTATTACGACTGGTGGAAACTCCGGGAACCGGAATTGACCGACACCATTAATTATTGGGAAAAACAAACCTTAAAAGGAAAAACCAGCAAGGTAGATAGTCTGATGGGTGTAATTACAAATGCACGGCACATTAAGTCAAGGCTTATCATGGAAGGCGGCTCAATAGAATCCAACGGAAAAGGTGTGCTGATTCAAAACGAAGCTATTACGCTTCAGCGCAACCCTGGCTGGACACAGGAGGCAATTGAAGCCGAGTACAAACGTGTGATGAATGTAAAGAAAGTAATCTGGATGAAACAGGGCCTGGCTGACGATGAGCACATCTGGCATCTGCACGAAGGCAAATGTGTAACGCTGGGTACAGGCGGGCATACCGATGAATTTGTTCGCTTTGCCGATGCCAATACAATTTTGTTAGCCTGGATCGATGAGGAGGAAAAAGATCTTCATCCGCTGAACCGCATTACCTATGAACGGATGGCCGAGAACTTAAAAATTCTGGAAGCGGCAACCGATCAGGATGGCAAACCCTTCCGCATTATCAAAGTTCCCCTACCGGCACTTGTAGAATGGCCGGCTGTTGTGGCCGTAGAAAAGCAGGATAACGAATTCTGGAAGTTAACGCCAAAAAGTTTCTTACCGCACGAACGCCCAGCCGCGGGCGATACCCTGATTCGCGTGGCCGCAACTTCCTACCTAAATTTTCTTGTATCCAATGGTGTGGTCTTAAATGCCACCTACGTTCAGCACGGTACAACTACTGAACGCGAGGAAAAAGTGAAAGCCATTTTCAACAAAGTATTTCCCGGTCGGGAGCAGGTGTGGATTGATGCACTGCCGGTTAACCGGAACGGAGGTGGCATCCATTGCAGCACACAGCAGGAGCCAAAGAATTTATCCCGGTAATGTAATGCCTGAATCATTACTCAATAAAGTAAGTTTTCCCTGGATCGTATGGGTATTTCTGCTCATGCTACCCCTCACCTTCCTTGGTTTTTACCCGAGCTATTATGGCAAACTCCATGAACCGCTTCCATTCACGTTTCATATTCATGGCGGCACCATGATGCTTTGGTTGTTGATGGCCATTGCTCAACCTTTTTTAATCAGGTATAACAAACTCAGTTATCATAAGCGGATTGGCAAGCTTAGTTACTTGTTAATGCCGGCAATCATAACCGGTGCATATTTAATTCTTCGGTATGGTTATCAACGGGTGCTGTCGGGTGAGGAAGTTGCTCCACCTGAATATTAT
>CAZOYJ010000201.1:0-5910 GCA_964583905.1 uncultured Roseivirgaceae bacterium | reverse complement strand
AAACTCCAGGAACTCCTGCCTAACATTTGCAAGATGTAGTTGGTCGTAGGCTTACATTGCCCCTGACGAACCCATTGATGCTGATAGCAATACCCGTTAGAATTGGTTGTCATTCGACTGCATCTTGATCCTGCCTTGGTAATAGTTCTTTTTAGCATGTGACAATCCATGCATTTGAACATTTACTAAGGTACCAATGAAAGCTCCCCCGAAAACAGTAGCGATTAAAAATAGAGTTTAATCTGCTCATCTAGTTTATTATACTTTACGATTTAGTATAGGTTTCTATTACATCACAATCACCATCATTATAGGAGAACGTTAGTGTATTGCCGGACACGTTAAAGGTACCTGTCAAGGAATCACCAAAAATGATTAGTGTTAACTGGTTTCCGGAAATACTGTAGGTGCCATTGACTGAAATCGAACCATCGCCAATTGAAATTGTAAGTTTATTGTCCTTGGTAAACGTAACCTTAATGCAATCGTCTACATCAGCAGAACAATTGTAAGTGTCTGTTCCATTCCAGTCCGGATCATCGCAATTGGAATATACTTCTGTGGTTAAAGTCCAAGTACCGACTAATGGACTAAGAGGTTCCTCATCGTCTTTACAGGAAAAAACAAAAAGGGTAAATACTGCAAGTAGAATCAATCTTCTACAGAGAGCTGGATTAAAAGTTATTTTTTTCATCGCTTATCAGGGTTTTAGTTGAGAAATATTTACATCTGAAGTCTTTTGTGAAGGTATTGCGAATATGATTTTAGGGGAATCCCATAAATCTGGTATTTTGGTGCTTTAATGACACCAAGCTAACTAAATCTATTGAACCCCCAAGCCGGGAGTAATTATTAATAGGAAACGGAGAGTAGTGGCTTTTTTAATTATCAGTAATAGCCGGATGTGATAAATGTACCAGATCCTATTACAAGCGTGTTGGGTATAAGATGGACCACCCTGTTGAGGAGGAGAGTCTTTTTACCAGAATAAAATTTATTTACTTTTTTACGCATCTCTGGAACAATAGAGTATATGAATAGAACTCTTACCAAGGTTGATTAAACGCGCTTGAGGGATGATGAATCAGAAACTATCCTTATGCTGGATGTAGTAAGTGATTTTTGTGTGATAACTGCGAAGTCTGATTTCAAAAAATAAGAGACACCTTACCACCTAATGGGTTTAACTGATCAAATTGTTTTTCAAATTGGCTGTGTTTAAGCCAATTAGACCGAAACACACAACGGACTTAAAAACTGAATTTAGCAGATCTACCTGTTTAACCTTTAAACAACCTTTAAACATTTGATAAGCAGGCAATAAAAAAGGCAGCTACTATTGTAACTGCCTAATTATCAAGCTCCTCCTCTTGGACTTGAACCAAGGACCCTCTGATTAACAGTCAGATGCTCTAACCAGCTGAGCTAAGGAGGAAAATAATCTGCCGAAATTCCTCAGTCAGTTAGAATGCTCTAACCAGCTGAGCCCTGCCTGCCGGCAGGCAGGTAAGGAGGAATTTCCATTTTCAGCCTCCACATGGTCCGCGAAAGGATGAATTTGGGAGTGCAATATTAAGCCCCAGACGGGCTAAAATCCAAATTACGCCAAAAATTTCTTCCCAGCGCTAAATCCTGCTTTACGTTGCATGGGTTGATTTTCTTCAGTAGTTTCAAAATTGACTGAGGTATTATGAAAGCGAGTTTCTTACTTTTTTTGGGATGGGTTTGTGTGTGGGTTTCGGCTACCGGACAGATAGAGATTGACGATTCGGTTGAAGAACGCAATTTCATGCCGTATGAACTGAGTTTTTTTATTGATGAATCGGGTAATCGAACCTTTCTTGAAATTTCATCGGTTGAGTTCTCCAACCGTTTTCAAGCCAACCCCAATTACCAGAATACGGATTTTAAAACGAATGCTTCCTATTGGATCCGGCTTCCCATCAGGCATACTACCGATACGCGAAAGATCTGGCTATTGGAATTTTATGATCAGACTATTGATCACATAGATGCCTATATTCCGCAGAATGATGGCGGCTACCAGATTGTACATATGGGTGACCAGCATCCGTTTTCTGATAGGCTTTTTCTCCACAAAAATTTTGAGATTCAACTTCAAATGCAACACGACACCGTAATGGTGTATTATTTTAAAGTTCAATCGCATGAGTTTGCCGATATCCGCATTGCCTTGCGTTCGGTTAACCGTTTCGTTTATTATGCACTCAATGAGTATTTCCTGTTCGGCACTTTTTATGGGATGATTCTCATCATCAGCCTGTACAATTTCCTGGTGTACCTCGCTATGCGGGAAATTAAAAACTTGTATTACATCTGCTACATTTTAAGTGTGGCCGGGTATGCGATGAGTTTGGATGGTATTGGCTTTCAATATCTTTGGCCCCGGCATCCGGAATGGAACAATTATGCCGTGGGCGTATTTTTGTACTCACTCATTTTGTGGGCGCTCATCTTTACCCGGAAATTCCTGAGCACACGGGCCAATGCGCCCAACCTCGACAAAGCATTGAAGTGGATGATCGTAATCCGCACCAGTATATTCTTTATTGAGTTGTTTTTTTTCCCGCAGTATCTAACGTATCGCAGCCTGGAGATCATTCCGTTATCGTTGATCTTTTATACGGCCATCACGGTTTGGCGGGGTGGCTATAAACCAGCCCGGTTTTTTGTGATGGCCTATGGGCTATTATTTGCCGGGTTTTTCCTGCGCACCATGGTTTATTTTAACGTGCTGCCCTTTACCACCATTTCACATTACAGTCTTCATTTTAGTTTCGTGTTGGAGATGTTGTTCCTGACGTTTGCATTAGGTGATCGGATCCGCATCTTAAAAGATATGCGCGACCGGGCATTGCGCAAAATAATTCACCAGCATGAATTGAACATGCAACTGAAAGACAAAGTTAATCGCGAGTTGGAACAAAAGGTGCAGGAACGCACCCTGGAGTTGGATAGTAAAAACCGGGAGTTGGAGCAGTCTAACCAAAAACTTACGCAGCAAGCCGAGAAGATCAACAAGATCAACTCGATGCTTGACCTGGATAACTGGAAGTTAAAGAGTAGTATTAAGGAAGTGCTTACCGAAAGACTTCAGGAGAAGACCATGGATTATGAGCAATTCAAAACTTTGTATCCGGATAATTTATCGTGCTTCCGATTTCTGGAGAATCTTAAATGGGAAAATGGATTTCATTGCAAAAAATGCGATAACGAAAAATACAGTAAGGGTTCAGCCAAATTTGCCCGCAGATGCACACGCTGTGGTTATCATGAATCAATTACTGCGTTTACTATTTTTCACGGCATAAAATTTCCAATTGAAAAAGCATTTTACATTGCCTACCTTACCGTAACGGGAAAAAAAGAAAACACCCTGGATTCGTTGGCCCGAAAGCTCGACTTAGGAGTGAATACCGTTTGGGCTTTCAAGTCAAAGGTCAATCACCGTATCGTAGAGCTGGAAAAAAGTGGTAAAAAAACCCAGGTTTCACGTTGGGAAGAGATAATTCTTGAACTCCCGAAACCAAAATCAAAAATACCATCCCGCCTTTCGGGAACTACCAAAACAGTCTGACGCAAACCGTTATCCGCCTATTGTTTTTAATCTGGGAGAACTATACTTCTCAGAGCATTCCATTATTACAAAACGCCTCAAAATCAATGTTTTTTTCAGGGGAAAATTGCTTAAAGAATAAACAAGTGATGGATATTGTAAAAGGTTGATTTGCAGAAAAAAAGTATCATAATTCATTGTAATTGTCAAATTTTATTCTGCTGACAAGCTGCTTTACCAAGCAATTGTTTTGCTGGAGCAAAGCCCTTCGTGAATGTGTGATATGTGTAAGATTGACTGGTCGGCATGTAATATTCAATGGGATGATTTTTTGCACTTTCACCGCAACCTTTAAGGAAACATGTATGCTTAAACTTTTACCTTTTTCCTTATCACTGTTTTTCATTAGCCAGGGTGTCTTTGCGCAAACCAGGATCATTAACGGACGGGTAACAGGTGCCGATGACCAACAGCCCATACCGGGTGTGAACATTCTGATTCAGGGCACCAATAAAGGCACGGCAACCGATATGAACGGTAGGTATACGCTGGAAACCGGTGCTGGTGAAAATACGCTGGTGTTCACTTTTGTAGGGTATAAAGCACAAACTGTGTTAATCGGTGACCGGGAAGTAATAAACGTTAGCCTCGATCCGGAGGCTACCGCATTAGAGGAGGTTGTGGTGATGGGGTATGGCGTGCAAAGAAAGAGTGATATAACGGGAGCAACCGCCACAGTTAAGGGCGGTGAATTGTTACAGCAACCTGTACTCACCGCTACCCAGGCCATGCAGGGCAAAGTTGCCGGGGTTCAGATCATCAGCAGTGGCCAACCCGGAACATCACCTCAAATCCGGGTTAGGGGAGTAAGCACGGCTTTAGGTGGAACCACCGTTTTATATGTTGTTGATGGTGTACTTACCGATGATATCTCCAACATCAACACGGCCGACATCGTGGATATGAACATCCTGAAAGATGCTTCGGCCTCGGCCATCTTCGGATCGAGAGGGGCTAACGGGGTAATTATTATTACCACTAAAAAAGGTGCAACGGGTGCATTAAAAATTAATTACAACAATAACATCGGGATACGGCAAGCAGCAAACCTTGTACAAATGGCCAATAGTGCCGAGTACAGTAATTATGTACAAGCAGCTACTGGTGCGATACCACCCGCTTCTGAATACAGCACCGATTGGTACGATGTAATTCTCCGTACAGCCTGGCAGCAAACCCATAACGTCTCGCTTTCGGGCGGAGGTGAAAAAACAACCTACCTGTTTAATGTGGGTTACCTGGTGGATGAAGGAATTGTTATCGATAACGACTTTAAGCGCTTGACATTGCGCTTTAATAACGAGTATCAACTGTCGGATAAAGTAAAATTTGGATTACAATCCTCGTATGGCAACAGCATCAATCAAAACGGTTTTGGAAACATCAACATTGATGCATTCGGAAACATTGGTGCGGTGTACAACAACGCCTACCGTGCCGCTCCGATTATTCCCAGCATTGTGGATGGAAAATACGGCAATACTTCCGCGTACCAGAATGTGGGCAACCCATTGCTGGATGTTAAAAACAACAGCATCAAAGTAACCGAAAACAGACTTCAGGGGTCAGCTTATATGGATGTAAATCCGGTGCCCTGGCTTACCCTGAGAAGTTCAATAGGAACCGACTGGCGTAATTCCCTGAACCGCGGCTATTATTATCAGTTCGATGCGGATGAAACCACTTTTGTGGTAGCCGGTGGAAACCAATACAGGCCACAAAGCAGTTTAACGGTTCAACAAGCCCAATCCTTCCGTTGGGTGTGGGATAACACCTTTACCATAACGCAAAAATTTGGAGATCATAATTTGGTTTTTCTGGGTGGCACAACCGCAGAAAAATTTAACCTGCATTGGTTTGGAGCCACCCGGTTGGAAGTGCCGGCCGATCCGGACCTCTGGTACATTGGTGTTGGCGATGCCAATACATCGCAGAACAATGGTGGCGGTGATGCATGGGCCCGAAACTCTTACCTGGCCCGGTTAAACTATGGGTTTAAAGATAAGTACCTCTTAACGGCAACCATCCGGACGGATGGCAGTTCGCGATTACCCACTCAAAACCGGTGGCAATATTATCCTTCGTTTGGTGTAGCCTGGATTATGAGCCGTGAAGGATTTATGCAAGGCCAGGAATTTTTGGATTTGCTCAAGCTCAGAGCTTCGTATGGAAAAGTAGGAAACGACCAGATTCCAACCAACGCCTTTACCCAAACAGTTGAACTTAACCGGGCATATGCCTTTAACGGAAGCGTTACACCAGCTACTAACGGT
>CAZOYJ010000200.1:2894-5969 GCA_964583905.1 uncultured Roseivirgaceae bacterium | reverse complement strand
GGCAAACACATCGCGGTTATAACTGTTGGCAATTTCTGCGGTAATGAGCGCACCGCCTTTTTCTGCCGCTTCAACTACCACCAGAGCATCCACCAGGCCGGCAATAATCCGGTTGCGCTGTGGAAAGTTGTGGGCATCGGGTTTGGTGCCAAACGGATTTTCGGTTACCAGACCGCCATGTTCCACCATTTTACGTGCGGTTTCCTTGTGGGCAGCCGGGTAGATCACATCGATACCGCTTCCCATCACCCCGATTGTGGGTAGCTGGTGCTTCAGGGCTTGCTTATGCGCATGGATGTCGATACCATACGCGAGGCCGCTTACAATCAGCGCATGGTGTGGCGCCAATTGTTCTACCAGACTTTCAACCTGTTCTTTACCATATACCGTAGCTTGCCGGGTACCTACAATGCCAACACATTTTGAATTTTCGAAATCAACCTGGCCTTTGAAGTAAAGTACGGATGGAGCGTCCGGTATATGCTTCAGTCGTGATGGGTATTTTTTATCGGTGTAAAAGATGATCTCCACCGATTCACGTTCAGCACGCCTGAATTCTTTTTCAGCTTTTTCAACCGGCTTTCCTTGGCGGATGGTTTCGGCAATAACTGGCCCGATGCCGGGTATCTTCAGTAATTTTCCTTTGGGGGTTGTAAATACTTTTTCAGCCGAGCCGCAATAGCTTACCAGTTGGCGGATGGTATAATCGCCAATGCCGGGTATGAAATGAAGGGCCAGTAATGAGAGTCTGTTTTGGTCGGTCATGCCTGTAAAAACCGGTATTGGGGTCTAAAATAAAAGAAAATCCATCAAGAGATGGATTTTAAATGCAGATTAATTAAGTCAGTAAGTTAATGTAACTGGTTGCGGATTTCCACCAGGAACCTGCGCACGTTACGTAAGGAATCCAACAACTCGATTTTATCCTTCACTGCGTTGTTATCGTTTCGGAGCATTTCTTTTGCGCCTTGCAGTGTGAAGCCTTTCTCCTTAACCAGGTGATAAATCGTGCGGACACTTTCAATGTCTTCCTTCGTAAACTGACGATTGCCTTTGCGGTTTTTTTTGGGTTTAATGATGTCGAACTCAGACTCCCAAAAACGGATAAGGGAAGGGGCTACGTTAAATTGTTCGGCTACTTCTCCGATGGAGTAGTAAAGCTTTTCGATTTCTTTTTCTTTGTAGGCCATCTTATTGAGCAAGGTAAGTAATTAATCCATTATCGTCAATGCGAATGGGCACTTCAGGAAAATCTTTTTTTGTGAGTTGTTGTATCGTACGGATTGCACGTTTTTCGGGATCTACGTAAACGCGATCGCGGTAGCGCTGGTAAGTTGCGGTAATCTGGCCTTTTATAAATTCGCCATTTCTGTGGGTATATACTTTAATAATGGGTGCCTGGCCGTTGATGCCCGCCACGTTGATGCCGCTATACGTGCAAAAATTTCCAAGACTGTAGGCGATGAACCGGTTTTTATAGACCTCCACCGCGCGCGTTACATGTGGCCCATGACCAAATACAATATCGGCACCGGCATCGATTACTGCATGCGCAAATGCATAAACATTGCCCCGGTTTTCACCGTGAAACATTTCCGTATCGCGGGTGATGTGCTGGTGTTCGGGGCCTTCAGCACCACCATGAAACGAAACAATAACGACATCTGAAATGGAATCAAGATGTGCTACAAGGGCCTTTGCTCCGGGGATATCGTTTAAGGGAACACAGTTACTATTCGGGGCGAAGGCAACAAATCCATATGTTACGCCTTCTTTTTCGAACGTAACAAATTTTTGCTGTAGCTGACCGGCATGGTAAATTCCTGCATCCTCCAGGGTTTTTATGCTGCTTTTACGGCCCTCGGCACCAAAATCGCCTGCGTGGTTGTTGGCCAGGCTTATGATATCAAAACCCGCATCCACCAGGTTTTTTACATACTGGGTTGGGCTTTTAAACACATAACACACCTCCGGATTCCGGCAGGTTTTGGCGGTGCCGCCTTCGTCCAGCAACACGCCCTCCAGATTTCCCATGGTGATATCGGCACTGCGCAGAATTTCAGCCACATCCTGCATCAGGTACGCTCCATCGTTTGGTGGCAGGGCAGGTTTGGGATGGGAGGTTCCCATCATGATGTCGCCCACTCCAATTATGCTCAGGGTATCTTTTGCAGGAACAGGTATATCGAGGGTATCGATCTCCTGTGAACGCGCAACAATAACGGTGCAGGTAAAAATAAACGCGAGGAAAGCTTTCATTATTTGTTTTAAGCAGGCCGCAAGGAAAAGAATTTCACAATAATTGCCAATGCCCTTTACCGACTTCAGGGGTTGCCGGACTGCGTTGGAGCCTCAATAATTTTCTGGTACTCTTTGGTGGGGAGGTCGCGTTGAAAGAAATGGATTGGATTAACGGGATTCCCCTTATAAAATACTTCATAGTGTAGGTGTGGTGCAACCGAGATACCGGTATTTCCGACATAGCCCAGAATCTCACCACGTTTTACATATTGGCCTGGTATTACCTTAAACTTTTGCAGATGAGCATAGCGGGTTTCATAATTGAATCCATGGTCGAGATAAACCACGTTTCCATATGAAGATGAAAAATAGGCCATCGATACCCGGCCGTCTGCGGTTGCGTAAACAGGTGTGCCGTGGGCAGCCGAAAAATCCAGTCCATTATGATCCATCACCACATTGAAAATCGGATGCAAGCGCTTCCCAAATGTGAGGTGAAGGGCGCGGAGTTGTTTCTTGTGGATGGGTTGTATGGAAGGACGCGAGGATAGCATGGTAAGCTTGCGATCGGTGGTTTGTTGCAATTGCTCAAACGATTGCTGTGCAATGCTGATCTGGTTTTTCAACTTCTCCAGCCGTGCATAGCTGTAGCGTATTACTGGATGCCTTTCGACTTCTTTATCCATACCCCCGGTTCCGGCCTGGCGCACACTGGCGGTCAGGGGATCAAGGTCAAGGATGGTACGGTAATACGTGTCATCTTTTTCTGCCAGGGCATCAAGTGTTGTGTACGACTTGTTAATATCGGCCTGGAGATTGGCCCAGGCTTCTTTT
>CAZOYJ010000200.1:0-2884 GCA_964583905.1 uncultured Roseivirgaceae bacterium | reverse complement strand
TGATGCTTTCCGTCAGCTCAAGCTCGAGCCACCCAGGCGCCAGACCGAACTCTCGCTGATGGTTCGTGCGTAGGAGTTGTTGTTCCTGCAGGGAGGAATATTTATTCAGGTACCAATTTACTGCTGGTAGTGCTGCGGCTAATCCCAACACCAGGTAGATCAGGGTGCGTTGCATAAGCCGTCTCGCTGAAGGCCTGATCAGATCAAATTGTAGGGTATCGGAGTTATATTGGTAGCGTTTCGTCATGTTTAATCGAGTGATTGGTTTTTCAGGTTGGCCCGGTAATGCAGGATTTTATAATCGTTGCTGGTTACACCTTCCATAATGTATTCAATAGGGTCAACGTGTTTGTTGTTTTTTAACACTTCATAATGCAGATGCGGTGAAATACTACCGCCACTAATGCCGATGGTGGCAATTACTGCGCCCCTGGTTACCGACTGGCCGGGTTTAACGTTTATTTCACCCAGGTGGGTGTAGCGGGTTTTGAATCCATTGCCATGGTCGATTACAATCACGTTGCCTTCGCCCATCTCTAAATTGCTTTTTCGCACATCGGTAATTTTACCCGGGGCGCTGGCCAGCACCGGGGTGCCACGGGGCGCTACCAGGTCGATGCCCCGGTGAAAATAATTTCCCTGGTGGTAAGGATTTTTTCGCAACCCGTATCCGCAGGCCAGTTGGGTGAGTTCCTGCTTTGCAATTGGCTGAAGCGAAGGAATGGTGTTGAGCAAGCTTAGGTCTTCAGCGTTTAACGCAACCGAACTTCCGAAATACCGGTTATTGTTGCGCGTGTGTTGTAACAGGGTATTGGTTTTGGCAGATGTTTTTTTAAGCAGTTGGTCTAACCTCAATTGCGAGGATGTGGAGGCCCCAGTTTCCTGGGTTGAAGGGGCAACGCCAACAATTAACTTTTTCTGCAGATGCTTTTCCGTTTCAGCAAGTGTAGTAAGCGATGCATTTACCGTTTTTAACTCCCGGCTTAATACCTGGTGATGGTTTCGTAATAAAGTATTTTCATGTTTCAACGCCAATTCCTTTTCGGAGGTGATCCAATGGCTGTGCAGGAAGAGCAGTGCGGCCGTTAAGCCGGTACTTACACCAAGAAAAAGGAATACCGGAATAAGAACATGTTTAATCCCTTTGGGAACAGGTTCATAACGGCAGGTTGCAGGGTTGTATCGGTAGCGGGTTTGGCGCATTCAAGGGGTTAAAAAAAACATCGAAATCTGCCTGTTCTCATCTGTCGACTCTTAATTTTGTGCCCTTATCGGGGTTTTACCGTTTTTGGGGAGCTCAAGATAGTAAAAAAGCTAAAGCAGAAAAGCGGACAGGCATGGACTCGGCATCGATCAGACGTAAGTTTTTGGAATTTTTTGAAAAGAAAGGACACCTCATTGTTCCTTCTGCACCCCTTGTATTGAAAAACGATCCTACATTGTTGTTCACCAACTCGGGTATGGTTCAGTTTAAAGATTACTTCCTGGGTAATGCCGTTCCAAAAAAGAATCGGATTGCCGATACCCAAAAGTGCCTCCGCGTAAGCGGTAAACACAACGACCTGGAAGAAGTGGGCATTGATACCTACCACCACACTATGTTCGAGATGCTCGGCAACTGGTCGTTTGGCGATTACTTTAAGAAAGAAGCCATTGAATGGGCCTGGGAATTATTGACGGTTGAATACAAGCTGCCGAAAGAAAGATTATATGTATCCGTTTTTGGTGGCGATAAGGAAGATAATCTACCGGTAGATACCGATGCAATCACCTACTGGAAGAACATCGTTTCCGAAGACCGCATTCTTCACGGAGTGAAGAAAGATAATTTCTGGGAGATGGGTGAGACCGGCCCGTGCGGTCCGTGTTCTGAAATTCATATTGACCTTCGCCCGGAAGCGGAAACCAAAAAGATTAACGGCAAAGACCTCGTTAACAAAGATCATCCCCAGGTCATTGAAATCTGGAACCTGGTGTTCATGGAATTTAACCGCAAGGCAGATGGGTCGTTGGAAAAACTTCCGGCCCAACATGTCGATACCGGTATGGGCTTCGAGCGGTTGTGCATGGCCATACAGGGCAAAACATCCAATTACGATACCGATGTGTTTACACCGCTCATCAGCTTTATTGCCGATGCGGCCGGTGTGGCGTATAAGCAAGATGAAAAAACCGACATCGCCATGCGCGTAATGGCCGATCATGTTCGGGCTGTGGCGTTTGCTATCGCAGATGGACAAGTGCCCTCCAATACCGGGGCGGGGTATGTGATCAGAAGAATTTTGAGAAGAGCGGTTCGCTATGGGTATACCTTTCTTCAGTTTAAAGAACCCTTCCTCTTCAAACTTACTCCCATTTTGTCGGCTCAGTTAAAAGATGTATTCCCTGAACTTGAAGTACAAAAGGAGTATGTGGGTAAAGTAATTTATGAAGAAGAAGTTTCGTTTTTGAAAACACTGGAGAAGGGATTAAAGCGTTTTGATGCCATTCAGACGGAGATCAAGAATAAAATTGTTCCCGGTTCCATAGCGTTTGAGTTATACGACACCTTCGGGTTTCCTTTCGACCTTACCTCCCTGATTGCACGCGAGCGTGGCTATTCGGTTGATGGAAAAGGTTTTCAGGAAGCGATGGCCTTGCAGAAATTGCGCTCGAAAGCCGATGCCACCAAAGAAACCGGTGATTGGATTTTAGTGGGCGAGGATGAGAAAACCGAATTCATCGGCTATGATTTTCTACAGACTGATGTTCGGATTGTGAAATACCGCAAACTGGTTCAGAAGAATAAGGAATGGTTTCAACTTGTATTTGATCGCACACCCTTCTATGCCGAAAGTGGCGGCCAGGTTGGTGATGCCGGGTATATTCAATACGGCATTGAAAA
>CAZOYJ010000199.1:0-5986 GCA_964583905.1 uncultured Roseivirgaceae bacterium | reverse complement strand
GGTGGTTGGTGGGCTCATCCATGATAATCAGATCGGGCTCGGCCAGGAGAAGCTGCGCTAGAAAAATGCGTTTCTTCTGACCACCCGAAAGCTCCGCAAATTTTTTATCCATGTCGGGCACGCCCAACTTGCTGGTTACCTCCTGAACTTTCGAATCATAATCCCAGGCATTCAGGGCTTCCATTTTTTCGAGGGCAGCCTGCATCCGTTCGTGGGGTACTTCCGGATGATGAAGACAATCTTCATACTCCTTTACAGCCCGTGCCACCGCATTGCCTTCATCAAAGAGAATGTCTTTCACCAACTGGTTTTCATCAACAGACGGTTGTTGGGTCAGGTAGCCCATGCGTAACCCATCCCGAACCACCACCTGCCCCGAGTCGGTTGCCAGTTCACCGGTCAGGATTTTCAATAAAGTTGATTTGCCTACCCCGTTATTTCCCACCAGGGCAAGTTTTTCGCCTTGTGCTATCCCAATCGAGAGGTCTTTAAACAGCCATTGATCATTAAACGACTTGGCAATATTTTCTGCTGATAAATAATTCACACCTCAATTTTTAAAACGCGCGCAAAGGTACTATGTGAAGACTAAGTTTGTATGGTGTTGATGATAAATATCCTATCTTCAAGGATAAGCTAAAAAGATTACTGTCATTGGATTCCATCACCCACATTGCTCTTGGTGCCGTACTTGGCGAGGTAATGGCCGGTAAAAAACTGGGTAAGCATGCTTTGTTTGTCGGTGCGGTTGCACAAAGTTTTCCGGATATTGATTTTGTGGCTTCCTTCTGGATGTCGTTTTCGGAAAACCTGCTGGCGCACCGTGGGTTTACGCACTCATTTTTATTTATAGGCTTAACAACTGTGGGTTTTGCCTTTCTGGCCGATCGCTGGTACCGGAAACCCGGGATGCGACTGGGGTCGTGGATTATATTCCTGGGCGTACAAATGCTCATCCATTTGCTGATTGACGGCTGCAATGCCTACGGAACAGGCTGGCTTGAGCCTTTCAGCCACCAACGCTATGCCCTGCATTTTTTGTTTGTGGCCGATCCGTTTTTCTCTGTTCCGCTGGGTATAGCCTTCCTGATGTTATTGTACCTTAAATCCGACCATCCTTCAAGATTGAAATGGGCCCGGTACAGCCTTATCGTCAGTTTGCTCTACGTGGTGTATGCAGGGTTTAACAAACTGAAAATTCAACAGGATGTTATACATGCCACGGAACTTGCCGGCATAGACTTTAATAGGTTCTTAACAACTCCTACCCCTCTGAACAGTTGGCTTTGGTTTGTTGCCGTGGAAGTTGATTCCGGATTTTATATTGGTCACCGGTCGGTATTCGATACACAACCCGGGATTGATTTTCATTTTATTAAACAGCACAAAGAAGCCCTGAAGTCGGTAAGCGACTACGAATCCTTGCATCATCTCATACGCTTTTCGCAAGGGTATTATGTAGTAGAAACCCGGGAAGGGAAATTAATTTTCAGCGATCTGCGCTTTGGCCAAATCACCGGCTGGGCTACGCCCGATAATAAATTTGTATTTCATTATTACCTAAGCCACCCCGAGGATAATCTGCTGGTGATTCAACGCGGCAGGTTGGCCAATTGGAACCGCAAAACAATTACGGAATTAATCAAGCGAATCCGGGGCAACTGATTTCACTCGACCGCATCAATCGCGTTGCTTGAAATAAAAAGTAAACAAGAACAACAAGAGCCTGAAAATATCATACGCGCTACGCTGAAGAAAACGATCCCAAAGGCTTTGGTTCATCTCGCTGGTTATACGGATGCAATCTGTTTCGATAATCCGGTTTAGGCGGTGTTCAACGTCCTTCGCAAATTCAGTATTCAGCACCTCCATGTTTAACTCAACACTGGCATACGCGCTGATGTTATTGATGTTATAGGAGCCTACCGTTACCCATTGCTGATCGTAGGTGGCGAGTTTCGCGTGTAATACCTTGCGTTGATACTCGTAAATTTCAATGTTATTGCGCAACAACCACCGGTACATCCATCGTTCAGCTTGCTTGGCCAACTTTACATCGGCAATACCGGCTAAAATCAATTTAATTTTCACGCCCCGCTGAGTGGCCCTGCTTAAATACGTTCGCAAGATCTTACCCGGAATAAAATAACTTGAAATAATATAGATATGGGATTGGGCCTGGTTAAGCATGCTGAGGTAACTCACGGTAATATCCCGTTTTCGTTTTACCCAGTCGTTTATTCTGGGGCGGACAAGGTATTGCCCATCGGCCAGGGTGGGTACCGGCAAGGGAGGTTTAACCGTACGGCTCAGAACTTTAAGCAAGGCTTTTTGGGTCCGGGGCTCGCAAATGCGTTGCAACTCGTGTGCAACCGGACCTTCCACATACAAAGCCCAGTCGAGCCAAGCCACCTCTTCAAACGTATCGTTATAATGATTACCAATGTTTATTCCACCAACAAGGCTGTGCATACCATCTACCGCTACAACCTTATGGTGAAGCCTTCGTCCAAAATAAAATCCCCTGCTCCGCAGTAACGGTTCAAAAAACCGAAAGCGTAATCCACTGGATGTGAGTCGCTCAATAAACGCTTCAGATAGGTCTTGAGATGCATATCCATCCACCACCAAAAAAACCTTTACGCCTCTCCGGGCAGCTTCCATTAAGGCTTTGCCAATTTGCAGGCCGGTATCGTCTTCATCGAAGATATAGGTTTGAAAATGGATAACATGCCGGGCCTGACGGATCAGGTTTTCAAGTAAACTGAAATACTCGGATCCGGCCCGCACCAATGAAATCTTCCGGTTAAGGGAGTATCCGGACCGAATCAATCCGGAAAGATTGCGGTTACCTGGAATGTCGGGCACAATACGATTCATAAGAGTCTGACCAGCATAGTTAACGTTAAAAAATTCTTAATAAAGCCTGAAATCTGAAAAAAATAGTGAACCAATTCCGATTACCTTCGTTAATAAGCGTGTATTCAATTATGATTTAAAAAACATTGATATTCAGTAAGTTACATAATATTTTTTGATTTGAAAGCAGACCTGTATGAACGTTGGTAAAGAACATTTTTTAAACAAGTTAATGCTGCCGAAAGGCAGGAAAGGAAGTTTTTCTATGGAATGGGTAACAGTATATATAGCCGGCAAGCCCGGATTTAAGGAAGAAGTTATAAAAAATCTAGAGGGGTCGAAGTTTCCGTACATGCCGGGAACATCCGAAAACGATGAGTTGTGTTTGTTCTGGATGGATGAACGGGCAAGTTTGCGCGAATTTAAAAAAGCCATCGGCAGCAAGATCGTTTTTAAATACCGTTTGCAATTTTATAAAAGCCTGGAAGCTTATCACGCATCCCGCAACCAGCAGGAAAGTTTATCGCCCCAGGAACAGGCCATGATTTATAAGATGACTTCGTGGGATTTAAACCAGCGCATCTATCAGCGCAGTGCCTGAAAAGGCTAATCCGTTTTGATCACTTTTTGAGTCACCCATTTGCCGTTAAGCTGGTATTGTAGAAAATACATACCCGGAGATAATGCGTCTACGAGGAGTTCATGTTCGTTGGAGCCGGGATCAACCACAAGAGTAGACTGCTCTAACAGTTTACCGCTCCTATCCATCAACCGCACAGTGGCTTCGCCTGATTGTGCGGCCGTAAAGCTTATCCGGATGGATTGGTGAAACGGGTTTGGGTAAACTGCAACTGGGTGTTGGAACTGCTCTTCGGCTGCGGTAATGAGCCTTGGTATTTTTGTATCCAGCCACTCCTTGCGCAAGGTGATCCAGTTCTTTAATTGATTAATTTGCTGTTGGTAAGACTCTCCTCCTAAAACCGGCCACCGTTCAAAATTACGTTGTTGCGCACCTTGGTTGAGTACCTGGGCCAATGAATCAACATAGCTAAGGATATTCTGCGTGCTATAAACTCCGTTGCGCACGGCAGCCCATCGAGCATCTACCCTTTGCCGGAAAGCAGGGTCATCCAGAAAACGCTTCCACCAAAAGGGTACAAGTTGGGCATCATTCGGGCATGCCACGTTATAGTCAAGCACGTGACCTTCAATTGAGTTATCCTGGCACGAATTTCCATTACCAAACGCAAAGGCATAGTTCCACCCGGGGCCCATAAATAACCGGTTGCCTGCAGATTGGCGTTGCTTGTACAGGTATGCATTCAGTCGATAGGCTTCCGGGTTTTTGGTGACCTCACTCAGCAATAAATAATCGACAAATGAATCCATATCGATTAGCCGGGCGTACCCCTGACCGGGATTAGTAAAATTGCTTGCCGCTAACGAAGTTTCAAATTCGGTAATAAATTGACGGATGTAATCTTTTTGTTGGTTAACAATAGTGGAAGTATGAGGCGATACATAGCTGAAAAAAATGGTTTGCTCGCCACTGCGATTGGGAGGTGTAAAAGTGGAGTGCCATCCGTTATCTCCACTGCCCGTATCCTGGTCTGTTTTAATGATATATCCCCCTGAAAGGTTATTACCGGATGTACCGGCTGCCGGAAGATTGATCCGGTTTGGGCCGCGTTTGATTTTCTCCATCAGGATGTAAACGCCCATGTACTCATCGTTAAGTACAACTTCACAAAATTGAAACCTGGGAACGTACCTTCCCGTCCACCAATTCAACCGGCTTCCCAAGGCATCGCGCAGCAGGCTTTTATCAGGATAAGCCGCCACCAGAATCCATTCCGATTCAGCAGGCATTCCCAGTATAGGGGCTTCCATCACATTTCCACCTGCATTACGCAACTGAATTTCGTATTGTTTTTTAGGATAGGCTACAAACGAGACATCCTGACTTACGATGGCCACTTTGCCATCATAATGGTTAAATGGATCGGTTAGTAAATTGGTGTTGCTGGCTCCTTTATAAATAATGCCCATATCCGCTACTATGGGCTGCTCATTACCAATGCTTTGCGCATGGGTGTGAACGACTACAATAGGCAGGTTTGAAGAAGTGAACTCTACCTGCGAAAAGCCATTTGAATACACGAAACCAACTAAAAACAGCGACAAGAGGGTCTTCTGCATAAAACAAAGTAAAGCAAAAAAATTGGGTAATTCCTGTGGGCGAACAGACATCACTTACTTATTTGTTTTATAAACCATTTTCCTGCTTTTAAAAAATTTAAGCACTTTTTCGGCCAATTGGTTATCGGTCAGGCTATCGCATGCCTCAACCCTGAGCACACGTGATTTCAGGGTAGCCGTTTTTTTTAACTCCTTTTCCAATAACACTTTGGCTTCAGCGGGGCCTAATAAATACAATGAATCACTGGTGGTAACCGCCTCTATTACAGCACAAAAAAATTTTTTAAGATCTTCCCTGAACTTTGCCTCCTGTGCACTCGCATAATCAAATCCAATTCCCTTTTGTTGTGTCCGTTTTGAGGTTTCACCTTTAATTTTTGGTTTCCTCTCTGCCCCAGAATAAATGATTCGCCAACTGATTTTGCGACCATCCCAATCCAGAAGTTTAGCCTGGCGGGTATCAATCCAAATCCCTGTGTGCCTCATAATTTTAGTTTTTTCTTAATTCACCAGTTTACGCACATTTACAGCAAATACTAATGATTGAACTTATGCCGGGAGATGATGATCATCATTTTCCCGGTACTGAACCGTCTGAATCCATTATTTGCCTCATCCAGACTGTGGTATGTTCCGCTATTTCCGGGATGAGATTTTTTTTTGAAATTTTAAAAGCATGATCTGCTCCAGGATACGGGATAAGGGTCGTATTTTTCAATTTATCGCAAACCTCAGCCATCAGGTTACTGTCTGCTAGCGCATCCCGGGTTCCCTGGTGGAAAAGCATGGGCATTTTTACCTCGTATAAATGTTTTGCACGATCGGTTGATGGGGTACCGGAAGGATGTAGCGGAAACCCAAAAAAGACAATACCAGCAACACCTGACTTAGGGGTCTTCGAAAGAAATTGAGATGTCATCCGCCCTCC
>CAZOYJ010000198.1:5750-6004 GCA_964583905.1 uncultured Roseivirgaceae bacterium | reverse complement strand
CCCTTCTACCATCAGAATGTTTTCAATGGAAGCGGCTACCAACAAGTCGATATCGGCACGTTCTTTATCGGCCAATGTAGGATTCACAATAAGCTTGCCATCAACGCGAGCAACACGTACTTCTGAGATGGGGCCACCCCAGGGTATATCGGAAACAGACAGTGCAGCTGAGGCAGCGAATCCTGCCAAGGCATCCGGCAATGCATTCTGATCACCAGAAATCAGGAATACGTTAACCTGCGTTTCAGCGTGGA
>CAZOYJ010000198.1:0-5740 GCA_964583905.1 uncultured Roseivirgaceae bacterium | reverse complement strand
GGCTTTCGCGTTTAAGAAATCCTCCGGGGATTTTACCGGTAGAGGCGAATTTTTCCTGATAGTCAACTGAGAGTGGCATAAAGTCCACCCCTTCATTTGCTTCTTCACGGGCTACTACGGTAGCCAATAGCATGGTGTTGCCCATCCGGAGTACAACAGAACCATCGGCCTGACGGGCCATTTTACCTGTTTCAAGAGTGATCTCCCGTCCATCAGGGAGTTTGCAGCTTTTTGTTATTACATTGAATGTCATAAATAATTGGTAAGGGTCAGTATCCGATACCGGACCTGACGAAGTTGTAAAAATGTAAAAAGGGAACCCTGATCAGGTTCCCTATATCTTTGGAGTATGGCTTACTTCCTCAGGTCAAGATCGGCAAGAATGGCTCTGTAGCGTGAGATGTCATTCTTCTGAAGGTAATTGAGGAGACGCTTTCTTTTCCCCACCAGTTTGAGAAGGCCGTTCTGGGTAGAGAAATCCTTCTTATTGGTTTTCAGGTGGCTTGTCAGGTGGCTAATGCGGTACGTAAACAGGGCAATTTGAGATTCAGCGGATCCTGTATCTGTTGTGCTCTTTTCTGTTCCGTGTTTCTTAAACAGTTCTTTTTTTGTTTCAGCGGTTAAATACATGTTGTTTTTCTTCTTATTTCAGCCGGCAAATATACGGCATAATGCCTCAAATCTCCAAAATCGCGTAAATATTAATCTGTATCCGCTATTTTATGATTCCTGCGCGCCTTCACCCAGCGGGAAACTTTTTCCAGTAATACCTGGTAGAAGTCAGCCTCAAATAATCGTGCATCCACACGCGCCTGGCGCAAAAAGAACAATCCAATTACAAGTAAGATTAGATCGGCAGCCCAGACCCCTAACTCCACCCCTATTATATCTTGCTTTGCCCATTTTTCTCCTGTCATAGTAAGAAGATAGTATACAATAAAAAATAAAATGGATACCAGGAAGGGTACACCAAGCCCCCCCTTTTTGATGATGGCCCCAAGGGGTGCTCCTATTAAAAACATGGCAATACAAGCAAATGAACTGGCAAGGATTTTATGCCATTGTATTCGGAAAACCCGTTCATCAGTGCGGTAAACCTCCATCGAAGCCAGCGTTGAGCCCAGGTTTGACTTCACTGAACGGGCTTTATTCAGTGCATTTGTATAGATGATTTTTTCTATTGGCAATGCGAACACGCTATCCGTTTTAGCGTATATCATGGAGTCGGTTAAAATCGGTTTCTTTTTTACCAACGTATCCGCCTTCATGGCCTTTTGGTTGTATACTGTTCTACTTTTAGCAGGCTGCTTTTGTTGGGGTGTACGACCCCTCGGAAGGCTGCCAGCGGGATTACTCAACGCGGGTTTAACTGGTACCTGTGCGGGTATGTTTTCAGGTATTACCGGAAGTGCTGTATCGGTAGCCTCTTGCGGAATTCCGTACCGATTTTGTTCCTCCTTTCTGTATTCCAAATCAATTGCCTCCTGGGCAACACGCGACAGAGAATCCCGTTCGCGTTTATGTCGGACAATGGATATGGGAAAATCGATGGAGTCCTGCCGGTTAAAATAACTGAAGAACGTATAATAATTGGAGTAGTGTACCAACTGGTAATTCAGACCTTCCTTTCGCAACGAATCCAGATCATCATCCAACTCAAACATGTTGCGCATAATGCGATTACCCTGGAACCATTTCTTATCGGTGCGCGCCAGTTGAAAGGAGGATAAATCAAAAACTACCTGTGTCTTGGCAAACTTACTCCTGCTGAATGTCTCGGTATTATAATTTGGTTGCTTTCCTGTTATGTCCTGTGAAGTACCTGCACCTTCGGTATAATTATAGCCTTTAAATAATTCAAGCGTTAGGTAGCGTTCGTTAAGGATGGTGTACATTTTACCGGAATCAGCAATCGTAACATCTTTATTGCCATCATGTTTACGGTGATCATAAATGATGACATCCTTTAACGTAATGCCATCAGGGAATTTCTCATTCACTTTGATGCTGATGTCGGGAATGCCATTGTAAAAGGCTCCTTCCCGTAAATCCAGTGCAGGTTTTTTCTGTTTGATATCATAGAGCAGACTGTAGGCTTCCAGTGCTGCCTTGGGCACCAGGTTGTTATTCACGTAAAACGCGATACCGGTGAGCAACAGCACAAAATAAAAGATGGGAAGAATGGTGCGCACAAGGGAAATTCCAGCACTCTTGATGGCGGTTAGTTCAAAGTGTTCTCCCAGGTTACCGAATGCAATCAGGGCGGAAAGCAGCACCGCCAGAGGCATGGCAATTGGTGTCATAAAGATGGCAAAGTAAAAGAGCAGTTGCCCGATCACGTCAATGCCTAATCCTTTCCCGATGATGTCATCAAAGTACTTGAGCATGTGCTGCGTAAGCAGAATAAACACCACAACCAGAAATGTGAGGATAAAGGGTCCCAGAAAGGAAGACAAAATCAGCTTGTCGAGTTTTTTCATGAATGCGTGATCTGCCCTTTTGGATCAAATTCTACGCCAAAGATAGTGTACGTATGGTATACTTTAATGATTTACCCGCCAACCGTTTTGCGCAGTGCGTCTATGAGACTATCCCAGAGATCATTGAGTTCTTTTACATCATCGAAGTCGGAATAATCAGTTACTTTCAGGTAGACGGATTGGGTAAGATCATTAAACTCGAGACGTAATTCGAAATAAGAAGGATCTTTTTCGTCATCATTGTTTTCGGGCAGGAATTCAAACTTCACAAAGTGGTTGGTACGCTGTGCCGTAAGCCGGGCTTTATGTTCCTCATTATCCCAAATAAAGGCGTAGGTTTTATCCTGGTTATTGATAGTCACATTATCTGCAAACCATTCAGACAGTCCGCCCGGGGATTGAATATAGGGATACAACATTTTTATGGATGCATGTATCTCATAATCGGAAGTAAATAATTTCTTTTGGGCCAGCGTTGCCATATGCTTTCAAATTATTAAGAAAATCTGGTATAGCAAAATAAAAATCAGTTTTGGCAGAATCATTCCATTCTTCGTAAGTTTGCGGGCCTGAAATAAATGGCGCGGTAGCTCAGGTGGTTAGAGCGTTGGATTCATAACCCAAAGGTCGGGGGTTCAACTCCCCCCCGCGCTACAGGGCCTCGCAGCAGCGGGGCCTTATTATTTTTAGCCAAACAAATCACCTATGTTACCCACCATTAATCCTACCGAAACACAAGCCTGGCGTAAACTGGAATTACATTTTCTACTGATGCAGGCTACCCACATGCGGGATTTGTTTGCGGAAGATCCTGAACGGATTCAGAAATTCAGCATCCGCTTCAACGAGATCCTGGTGGATTACTCCAAGAACCTGGTCACCGAAGAAACCCTGGGGTTGCTGATCGAATTGGCCAACGAAGTTGATTTGAAAACTTCCATCGAGGCCATGTTTAAGGGAACAAAAATCAACCAGACCGAAAACCGTTCGGTATTGCACACGGCCTTGCGTAACCGCTCCAATACACCTGTGATGGTGGATAGCGTTGATGTTATGCCCGAAGTAAACCGGGTGCTTGATCAGGTAAAACTCTTTTCAACTGAATTGCTTTCGGGAAACCGGAAAGGCTATACCGGTAAACCCATTACCGACCTCGTAAACATTGGGATTGGCGGCTCGGACCTTGGCCCCTACATGGTTACCGAAGCGCTTCGGCCTTATTGGTCGACTGTAACACCACACTTTGTTTCCAATGTGGATGGTACCCACCTCGCGGAAGTGTTGAAGCGGGTTAACCCGGAAACCACGCTGTTTATTATAGCTTCCAAAACCTTCACCACGCAGGAAACCATGACCAATGCCGCTTCGGCCCGGCAGTGGTTCCTGGAAAAAACCAAGGGCGAAGGATTGATCGCCAAACACTTTGTTGCTGTTTCCACCAATGAAAAAGCCGTTATTGATTTTGGCATCGACCCGGCCAACATGTTTGTCTTTTGGGATTGGGTTGGCGGACGGTACTCGCTGTGGTCATCCATTGGCTTATCGATTGCCTGCACCATCGGTTTTGAAAATTTTGTTCAGTTACTTGAAGGAGCGCATGTGGTTGACACCCATTTCCGGCATGCGCCTTTTGAAAAAAATATTCCGGTCATCCTGGCACTGCTCGGTATCTGGTACAATAATTTTTTCGGAGCGGCCACCGAAGCCATTCTTCCGTATGATCAATACCTCCATCGGTTTGCCGCTTATTTTCAGCAAGGCAATATGGAGAGCAACGGCAAATCAGTTGATCGTACCGGGCAGCCGGTTGGCTATCAAACCGGCCCGGTTATCTGGGGCGAACCGGGCACCAACGGCCAGCATGCTTTTTATCAACTGATACACCAGGGTACCAAGCTTATTCCTTGCGACTTTATTGCTCCGGCTCAGAGTCATCATGATCTGAGCGACCACCATGTTAAACTTCTGTCCAACTTTTTTGCACAAACTGAAGCCCTCATGAACGGCAAAACGGAGGAAGAAGTGTTGCACGAACTTAAGGCTTCCGGCATGGGCGATGATGCAATCCGTTTTCATCTTCCCTACCGGGTGTTTGAAGGGAATAAACCCACCAACAGCATCCTGTTGAAAAAGATAACGCCTCATACGTTAGGCAGCTTGATTGCGCTTTACGAACACAAGATTTTTGTTCAAGGTGTTGTCTGGAATATTTTCAGTTTTGATCAATGGGGAGTTGAACTGGGCAAAGCATTGGCTCAGAAAATTCTGCCCGAATTGAAGAGCGACCAGGAAGTATCCTCACATGATTCGTCTACAAACGGCCTCATCAATCATTTCAAACGATTGAAATCAGACTAACAAAAGTCACCTGCAATAAATCCAATTGAACTGCTAATTTTGGGCGTTTTAGCAGGTTTCTATGGCAAATTCCATACAACGAATCGGAGTCTATACATCAGGAGGTGATGCTCCGGGCATGAACGCAGCTATACGTGCCGTAGTTCGTGCCAGCATTTTTCATAAGAAAGAAGTTTACGGCATCATGCGCGGGTATGAAGGTATGATTGATGGCGATATCGTTAAACTCGGTGCACGCTCAGTAGGTAATATACTTCAACGAGGCGGAACGATTTTAAAAACCGCCCGCAGTGAAGACTTCAAAACACCAGCCGGTAGAATGCAAGCCTACGCCCAATTAAAGAGCGTTGGCATTGATGCCTTGGTGGCCATTGGTGGAGACGGAACCTTTATGGGGTTGCACGCCCTGTACAAGGAACATAACCTCCCGTGTGTCTGTATTCCCGGAACCATCGATAATGATATTGCCGCAACGGATTATACTATCGGCTTTGATACGGCCACCAATACTGCGGTAGAAGCAATCGACAAAATCCGCGACACAGCCTTATCGCATAACCGGTTATTCTTCATTGAAGTGATGGGGCGCAACTCCGGCTACATTGCTTTGTACAGTGGCGTAGCTGGCGGGGCAGGCGCTATCATTATTCCGGAAGATGGGATGACCTTCGAAAGTTTGTACGAATTGCTAACCGCTGGTGAGTTAACAAATAAACGCTCTAACCTGGTAGTCATAGCCGAAGGATCAAAAATCGGGAACGCCAACGAACTTGCGCGAAAGGTAGCGGAACGTACCGACTACTTCGATATTAAAGTCACCATTCTCGGCCACTTGCAACGCGGTGGATCCCCCACCTATTTCGACCGGGTATTGGCCAGCCGGATGGTGGTAGCCGCAGTAG
>CAZOYJ010000197.1:0-6046 GCA_964583905.1 uncultured Roseivirgaceae bacterium | reverse complement strand
CCAAAAGCCGGTTTGAGTTTTTCGTTGGAAATAAATCGGGTCAGGTAACTTCCCAATAAAATACCGGCCATAGCAAAACCTGAGAAAATAAGCATAAAGCTATAGTCAATTGGCATACCTGAACCTAAATCACCGGTAAAACCAAGTAGCGATTTCAATGCGATAATTAATAAAGAGGTGCCTACAGCCTGTTTCATGGGCAGTCTGGTCAGCAACACCAACGCTGGAATAATTAAAAAACCACCGCCCGCACCCACCATGCCGGTTAGGCCACCCACCAATAAACCTTCCAGAAAGATTAATGGAAATTTAAACTTTACTTCACCAGCCTTAGCGCTTTTCCCATTTTGGCGGATCATTGAAACCGATGCCAGCACCATCAGCACGGCAAACAACACCATGATGAATACACCTTTGGTCAAGGCCAGTTCGCTAACTGAAAACACCGGATCGGGAATAGCAGGCACAACAAATTTCCGGATACTGTACACGCCAACAATTGAAGGCACTCCAAAAATTAAAGCCGTTTTAACATCAACATTCCCCTTTTTAAAATGGCTCACCGATCCGACCGCACTGGTTAGCCCAACCACAAACAACGAGTAGGCGGTGGCCAGTACCGGGTCAACACCGAACAAATACACCAGAATGGGAACAGTAAGGATTGATCCTCCGCCACCAATCAAGCCAAGGGTAAGCCCCATAATAATGGAAGCGGCATAGCCCAGAATTTCCATATGCAAAGAGAAGTAAAATTTTCGGCAAAAGTAGCATGACTCACTGGGTGATGTTGTAACAATAGTCACACGAAAACCGGAAACTTCCCTTTGTTCTAAGCCTGAACCATACGCTTATAAGCTTTTACGCCTTCATACCAGATTACCGAAATAAATCCAACTACCACACTTACTAAAAGTTGGTGGACCATAAGCGATTCAAACCGGAAGAAGTGTGTGAGGGCCGGTATCCAAAGCAGCAAAGCCGTGAGCATAACGGTAACGCCTAGGATCAACGGAACCAGGTTATTTTTATAGCGCGCTGTAGCCAGAATTGAATAGTAAAAGGAACGATTTACCAACGTTAGAAAAATGTTGGCCGAAATGAGTGTTACAAATACCATAGTCCGGGTAACGGCTTCACCCACCTGTTGATCTACACCATATTGATAAACCAGCAGAATACCCACCGTAATCACCAAACCTTGTACGATACTGGTGCTTAGTTCATGCCAGTTAAAGAATGTGGTGGTGAAGGGCCGGGGCTTTTGAAGCATTGCGTTCTTCTCCAATGGTTCGTTCTCGTATATTATAGAGCACGTTGGGCCCATGATCAATTCAAGAAAAATAACATGCACCGGTGAAAAGATGGCCGGATAAGCCCAGTCTAACACCAACGGAATAAAGACTGCAAGGATAATCGGAATGTGAATGGAGATGATGTACTGAATAGCTTTCTTCAGGTTTGTGTATATTTTTCTTCCCATCGCCACGGCATCAACCATGCGGGCCAGGTCATCATCGGTAAGAATTAAAGAAGATGCTTGTTTGGCAATTTCGCTTCCCTTCCTTCCCATGGCTATCCCAATGTGTGCGGCTTTCAGTGCCGGGCCATCGTTAACACCATCGCCCGTCATGGCCACCACGTGGCCGTTAGCTTTAAGCGCATTCAGGATTTTTAGTTTGGCCTCCGGAAACATCCGCGTGAAAATGTTCACTTCGTTTACTTTCGCTTTCAATTCATCTTCACGCAGCCGCAACAATTCTTCCCCATTCATGGTTTTATGGGCACCCCTGAAGCCGGTTTGTTGGGCAATGGTAGAGGTGGTGGCGGCATGATCGCCTGTAATAATTTTTACCGCTATTCCGGCATTATAAAAGGCATCGAAAACTGCCCGCATGTTTTTCTTTGGCGGGTCGTAAAAGGCAACCAATCCTTTGAACGAAAACTTCAGCTCCTGCTGCTGTTTGGGAAAATTGTTTCCGGAAAAATCAGCAACCCCGATGCCCAACACCCTGAATCCTTCTTTCGAAAACGACTCTGCAGCCGCAGTAATTACTTCCCTTTCACCATCGGTTAACGATGAAACATTCATCAGCGCTTCCGGTGCACCTTTGGCTGCGATGATCCGTTTACCGGATGCATGTTCAAAAACATGTGTCATCATGGGCGGCATACCACTGAGCGGGTACTCATGAATCATTCGGTAGTGTTGGCGTTCATCAAGGGGAGTGTGTTGAAGGTACTCGTTATGCAACGCAATCTCCATCGGGTCAAACGGAATAGGTTCACTCGCCCACATGGCACTGGCCACCAACTGATTTTCTTTTTCCTGCCAATCCTCATCGGACCCGGAAATTTTTTGAGTGGCCAGCACAAATACTTTTGCCAGGCTCATCCGGTTTTCCGTAATCGTGCCGGTTTTATCGGTGCAGATAACTGTGGCGCTACCGAGGGTTTCTACCGTTTTGGTTTGTTTCACGATGATGCCCATCTTCATCAGTCGCCAGGCCCCCAACGCCATGAAGGTTGTAAACGCCACCGGAATTTCTTCCGGCAAAATACTCATAGCCAGGGTAAGCGCTTTCAGCAAACTGTCGGCAACATCCAACGTGTTGAAATAATTGATACCCCAAACAATCAAAAAGATAATAATGCCCACCAACGCCATTTTCTTCACAAAGCCAGAAACCTGAATCTGCAAAGGAGTAGCTTCTTCCTTAATGGTTTCCATGCTCTTGCCGATCTTACCCAGGGCCGTGTTTATGCCAATGGCCGTGACTTCACAAATGGCCAGTCCGCCCGTTACCGTAGTACCCTGAAATACTTTATGATCTTCCGAACGTTCAGTTTTGTTAACCGGTAAAGATTCACCGGTAAGGATAGATTCATTCACCGAGAAATCGTTTGACTGGATAATGATGCCATCGGCAGGAATGGAAGCGCCTTCTTCCACCACGATAAAATCGCCCAACACAATATCTTCAATGGCTACCTCAACTGTTTTGCCGTTGCGAATAACTTTGCCGGTGGGTTGAGTGAGTTTTTTTAATGCATCCAGCGCGTTACGGCTACGCGAATCCTGGTACAGGGAAATACCGGCCACAAGCAGAATGGCCAACACCATGAAAATACCATCGCCTGTTTCACCAATAATAAAGTAGATCGTGGCCGCAGCGAGTAACAATAAAAACATGGGTTCTTTCGCCACATCTTTCAGTGCCCTGAAAAAACCGCTTTCGGTATGGTGTTCCACTGTATTTTGGCCGTGAAGCTTTCGGGATTCCAGCACTTGCTGATCGGATAACCCGGTTACCGGATAGGAATTGAGCGAAGTCATGTTCAAAAGTAAATTCGTACGGCTGAATTCTCCTTGATAAAGATCAGCTAATCCGATGAGATTCGACCAGTCGAATTCCAATTTCTGAGAGCATCCCAAACCAGGCCGCCAATACCGAGTACCATCAACATCGAAGTGCCCACCAGCAAAGCCGGAACCTGAGCCGTTGGAAAAATGGTTACTCCGACCATTACCAGTTCGGAAAGAAAAAACCCAACCATGAGCAGAATAAGGTAACGCCAGCGCATGGAGCGAATAAAACCGTTTTCAAAATACCACCCCAACAGAAAAAACGACACCCCGAGCAGTACCAGGTGCAGGTAGGCAATCACATAAAACCTCACTTCATACGCCAGCAGTGCAACCGATGGGTGAGCCGAGATGAACTGCAGCAGGAATTTTACGCCAAAGGCTATCAGTGCAATGGCCAACAAGGCATAGGCTTGATGGGAGAATTTAGTTTTGATTTCATTCCAGGCACTACGTACAAGTATTACAACATATACAAAAGCAACTAGTTGCATACCGCCCGCCAGGGCACCTATTGCATTGAACACTGCTCCGGGGGTTGTCCACAACGTGGACAAGACATACGCAGGAAAGCATGAAATTATCAGCAGGATTTTTATCATCCTAACGGGATGATCAGCCGGGGTAATTCCCTTATCCACCAACAATCCGAAGAACAAGGCGAGTGCACCAAATGTAAATACTCCATTATACTGAAAGTGCAGGTAGTAATACACGGCCAGGTAATACCACTGGGTTTGTCCTAAACCATTTGCCATGAGCACACCCAGGGCAAACGGACCGGCAGCAGAAATAATAAAAAACATCAACGATGTTCGTGCAAACCAAACGGAATGGGTGTTTCGGGTGCTTTTTGTGTCGCTGAAAAAACGGAACGAAAACCAAACTACCATAACTGTGTGTAGCGTAGAAACAATAATGGAAACCACACCATAACCCTGAAGCGGAAATGAAATCAGCATGCAGGCCACCAACAGGTTAATGATGACAAAAATCCGCGTATACCGAATGTATGTTGAAGTCGGCAACAAACGGCTTACAAAGCCAATCGACAAAGCATTGAATACCCAACCCAAAAACATCAGGTGCGAATGGGCATGTAGCCAGTACGGATATTTAAAACCGGCTATCGGCTGAACATAATGCCAACGCAACAACAACCCCAGGCACGAAGCAATAAAGAAAAAAATCAGGGGAAGCTTAAGTAACCTTTGCATGACGGATTGCCCGGATGGTAAACGTAAGCATCAACACAAAGTATAACAGAATACTCCCCATGGATAACCATCCACTGATGGCGCGATATTCATACGGGAGCAACGTAACATTTGTTGCAATGCGCATCACCAAAGATGCCTGCAACGTGACTAACGGAAGATAAAACAAAGGATGATAGGGTTTTACAGAAAGCCCTAACACCCCGGGCAAAATAATCGGGCCGTGCGCAAAGATCATCGAAAATACAAAGCCGATAAAAAAAGTGTGCACCACTATATCATAACCCAACGAAGCATCTTTTAGCACGATCAGAAAAAAACCATCCAGCAACAAGGCTACATACCCGCATAAAAGCGCTATGGCCGTAAAGCGCATCAAGCCCTCCTTTTTAAGGGTTAACCGCACAACATCGAAGCGCATTAACCAAACGCTAACGAAAGCCAAAGCCAACCCGGCTGCATACGTTCCGATACCATGAAACGGAAGTGCCAGACCCAACAGGAACAAACCCATAAAACCGAGGAGCCAATTCCTCTGAGTATTCGACACCGGTAAAAATTTGGAAAGCTCCAGCCGTTCGGAAACAATGGTAAACACTAAAAAGCCCATCCACCAGGGAAAGGCCATCGGATAAAACAGTTTCCACGACAACATCACATTTCCTATTAGCCAGCAACATGCGCCCACCATTGCTAGTACTAGGTACAGGTTAAATTGCTTTCGTAAATAAAATCCGTACACGAGAATAAACATAACGCTGGCCAGGATCAGCATGCCGGTGGCTACCTGAAATTCTCCCAGCCAGAATGCAATTATGCTTGCCGCACTTAACAGTGGGCCGACATAAAATATATTTTGCTTTAACGGGATTACCTTTTCAAGTGCAATCAGACTTCCAAGAAACCCGCCTACCATAATGGCTCCGTGGTGAACATAGGTTTTGGGTAAGGGCATGTTGATGCCCAACCTTCCCAATCCCGACAACATGCCGATGACGAGGTTGGCCAAAGCAAAAAATACAAAGACTAACCGGTGCGATTGCATCATTCAACTTGACTTTTGCGAAGATACGTCCTGCCATCAGACATAAAAAAAGGAAAGACCAAGCCTTTCCTTTTAATTTAATTGTGCAATCACCTTACTTAGTTAGCAGGCTCACTTCCTGATTCTTAGCATCACCCTCCTTCACGAGGTCAATCATAATGTACAGTTCGTCAATCAACTTATCGGCTGCGCCACCACCAATCTTTTTGAATTTTATCCGGCCATCAGGCCCAATAACGAATTTGGTGGGGATGCCCTCCACCCCATAGGAGTTGATCACCTTATTGTCCAGGTCCATCAATACCTCAAAACGGTAGCCTTTGTTTTGAATAAATTTCGATACCGACTCCAGTTTCTTGTCGTTGTCACGTAACCATGCGGTAAAGTACATATTTCTGGGATGCTGTTGCTGAGATA
>CAZOYJ010000196.1:0-6084 GCA_964583905.1 uncultured Roseivirgaceae bacterium | reverse complement strand
AAAAACTTCCATCTTCAATCATCATTCGTAAATAAAGTTTGATGATCACCAAATGTTGACTTTAGCAGTTTGTGCTCATTAATGCAACGAGACCCATTATGAATAATGAACCCTACAAATAATGTTCACGGTCGCTTCAAATATTCAATAAACCAGGGAGTAATTTTTCGATTGGAAGCGGGATTTAATCCTATCTTGTGGTTAGAATCCCTTCTTTTTTTAACTTTTGCATACCCGTTTTAGATATGAGTAGTTCCCTTCATCCCTTGCGCAACCTAAGAAGTGACATCCCCGCAAGCATTGTAGTTTTCCTGGTTGCCCTCCCCCTCTGTTTGGGAATTGCACTGGCTTCGGGTGCCCCCTTGTTTTCGGGTATCATTGCAGGCGTAGTTGGCGGCCTGGTGGTAGCCGGGTATAGCAAATCACAATTAAGCGTGAGCGGGCCTGCGGCAGGCCTGACGACCATCGTATTTGCGGCCATTCTTGATTTAAATAATTACCAGGCCTTTCTGCTGGCTGTAGTATTGGCAGGCCTCATGCAAATCGGGTTGGGTATAGCAAAAGCCGGTACTATCGGTAATTATTTCCCGGCAGCCGTGATCAAGGGAATGTTATCGGCTATCGGGCTGACGTTAATCCTGAAGCAAATTCCACATGCCCTGGGTTACGATGGCGATTTTTTTGGTGACGACAGCTTCCTTCAGGCCGATGGTGAAAATACGTTTTCCGAATTACTGAATGCGGTTAACGACATCCATCCCGGTGCAACCCTGATTTGCTTTCTGGCAATCGTCATTCAGATTGCCTGGGAACGGCCCGCCCTGAAACGCTCCACATTCACCAGCATTGTTCCGGCTCCTCTGGTTGTTGTGGCGGTTGGTGTTCTGGCCAATGTGTTGTATAAAATGTACTTGCCCGACTTCTACATTGGTACTGAACACCTGGTATCATTACCTGTTGCAGAAAATTTTTCCTCTTTTATCAGCCAGTTTACCTTGCCCGATTTTTCGTCTATTATTAATCCCAAAGTATGGACGGTAGCCATTACCCTGGCCATGGTGGCCAGTTTGGAAAGCCTATTGAGTATTGATGCCATCGATAAGCTTGATCCCTACAAACGGTTAACCCCGCTTAACCGCGAAATGAAAGCACAAGGACTTGGAAACCTGGTCAGCGGATTGATCGGTGGACTTCCGGTTACTTCGGTTATTGTCAGAAGTTCGGCCAATGTAAATTCAGGCGCCAAAACGAAGGCATCCGCCATCATTCATGGATTCCTCCTGCTCACTACGGCCCTGTTCATACCGGGACTATTGAATCAGATTCCATTGGCAGCCTTGGCCGGCATTCTGCTCGTAGTGGGGTATAAACTGGCTAAACCTTCGCTGATTAAAAACGAATTCAGAAAGGGTTGGTCGCAGTTTATTCCTTTTATGGTAACCATCCTGGCCATTTTGTTCACAAACCTGCTCCAGGGAATTTTTATTGGTTTGGGGATTGGTCTGTTGTTTGTATTGCGCACCAACTTTAAGCGTGCACTATTCAGCGTGAAGGAAGGAAATCAATACCTGATAAGACTCACGAAAGATGTTTCCTTTCTGAATAAAGCCTTGTTGCGCAACACCCTCCGTGAAATTCCGGATAACAGCTATGTGATCATTGATGGAGCCCGCTCAACCTTTATCGATAACGATATCCTCGAAACGATTTACGATTTCCAGGAATCGGCCAAAAGCAGAAACATTACCGTTGAATTGAATCAAACGATCACTTCCTCAAACCAAATCTTCAGAACATGACCTCGCGCGAACGCATCTTATTGGAAAGTAAAGCCTGGGCCATGGAAAAACTTGCCCTCGACAATGGTTATTTTTCCAGGCTGTCGGCCTTGCATACGCCTTCCATTTTGTGGATTGGATCATCCGACAGCCTCGTGCCGGTTCGTGAAATTACAAATACCGAACCGGGCGAAATCCTGGTGTACCGCAACATGGGCAACCTGGTGAAGGCCAATGACCTGAGCCTCATGGCTTTGTTGCAGGATGCGATTGAGGTGGCTAAAATCAAGTACATTATTGTGTGCGGCTACAGCCATTGCAGCAGCTTGCGCGAAGCGATGGAAGGAACGGATAAGCCCTTTATTGAAGAATGGTTAGCCGATTTGCGGGCAACGTACCAGGCCAACCGTACCGAGTTGGATGCGCTGGATGCCGAACAACGCGAGGTGCGCCTGGCCGAATTAAACATCGAGCAACAAATCAAAAACCTGAGTGCGCTATCCATCATTCAAAAAGCCTGGCAAAGCAGTGTATACCCGAAACTTTACGGGTGGTACTTCGATTTGAATACCGGGTCGTTTACCGAGATCGCCCGCCACGATAATGAAATTGCTCCGCAAAGTACAAATGGTAATCATTAAAATTCGCGTGCTATTCTTTCTCCTTTATATTTGCAGCTTTAAGGCTGACGATGAAAAACTTTGTTGACGAATTACGGTGGCGGGGCATGTTGCACGATATCATGCCGGGTACCGAAGAACAACTGCTGAAAGAATCTACCACCGGTTATATTGGCTTTGACCCTACTGCCGACTCCTTGCATATTGGAAGCCTGGCACAAATAATGACCCTTGTGCATTTTCAACGCTGTGGTCACCGCCCTATTGCGTTGGTTGGGGGAGCAACCGGTATGATTGGCGATCCCTCCGGCAAAAAAGAGGAGCGAAAACTGCTCTCGTTGGATGAGATTCAGCACAATGCTGACTGTATCAAAATACAATTGGAAAAGTTTCTTGATTTCGAAGCAAAGGACAACCCGGCTGAACTGGTTAATAACAATGACTGGTTTCATGGCCTTCATATGATCACCTTCTTGCGGGAGGCCGGAAAATATCTGACCGTTAATTATTTGTTGAGTAAAGGCTTTGTAAAGGAACGACTGGCCCAGGAAGGTGAACTTTCCTTTACCGAGTTTAACTATATATTAATGCAGGCCTATGATTTCATGTATTTATACCAACACAAAAATTGTAAATTGCAAATGGGTGGCTCTGACCAGTGGGGCAACATCACCGCAGGAAATGATTTAATCCGGAAAAAACTCCGGGGAGAAGCGTATGCGCTTACGGGCAAACTCATTACGAAACCAGATGGTTCTAAGTTTGGTAAAACAGAGTCAGGAAATATCTGGCTTGATCCCAGGAAAACCTCCCCGTATACATTTTACCAGTTCTGGCTAAATGTTTCTGATGAAGAAGCCATTAGCTACATAAAAATATTTACCCTGTTTGATAAACAAGAAATTGAAACCTTGATGAATGAGCACGCTACGGCACCTCACCTGCGCAATTTACAACTCGCTTTAGCTAAAGACATTACCATCCGGGTTCACTCGGAAGCCGATTATAACGTAGCGGTAAAAGCTTCATCGATATTATTCGGCCATTCTACAACCGAAGATTTGCAAAGCCTGAATGAAGCCACCTTGCTGAGCGTATTGGAAGGTGTTCCGCAATGCACCATTAGCAGGGATGCGTGGCAAGCCCTGCCCACCGTAACGGAATTATTATCTGAATTAACCCAAGGAAAAATCTTTTCTTCGAAAGGGGAAGCCCGTAAAATGATTCAGGGCGGTGGGGTGAGCATCAACAAACTAAAAGTATCCGATTCCAATCAGAAAGCCGAATACGACTTATTGCATAACCGGTATTTGCTGGCGCAAAAAGGCAAGAAGAATTATTACCTGATTATGGTTGAATAATACGGCCAGGTTTTAAAAATAAATCCTGTCAGGTTTTTAAAACCTGACAGGATTCCTGAAAGAATTAGGGTGTTACTTCAAAAAATTCCAACCCAACGATACGAGGAAAATCCGGCTTTTGGTTTCATCGCCATCGGCCCAATTGTTAATGTCCTGCACACCTATGTTGTAGCGCACATCTACACTTAGCCCAAATGGAAGGTCCCAGCCGCCTCCTAGTGAAACGGACACATCACTGTTTTTGTAATAATCCTTTAAATCGGATGAGCCCTGGCCTATACGGGTATCATATTTACGCTCCCCATCCAGCAGAAACCCAAACTGGGGTCCGGCCTGCAGGTTTAACCCCGATATCAGGTAAAATTTCAACATCAACGGAATGCTCAGGTACGTGAAGTTATCCTTGTAGCTGCCCAGCAATGTTTCACGGGCCTCGGTGCTTTGTGTAAAAAACAACACCTCGGGCTGAATGGCAATTTTTGAAAATTTGCCTCGCAAAAACACGCCAGCATGGTAACCCGTACGGGTATTATAACTGCCTTCCGGATCGGTTACCTTCAAATTGGTAAGGTTAACCCCGGCCTTGGGGCCGAAGGCTACCTGGCCATCGGCATACGGTGTGGCACCGATCAACAAAAACAAAATAGCGACATACGATTTTAGTACTTTCATAGAGCTTCAACTTTTAGTCCGGCAATTTATACTTTAAACCTTGCCCTTGTATATCGCTTTATGAAGTTAATTCTATCAACAGCATTATTACCAGACTAAAAACAATGTACGGCCGATGAACGGCAAGGCGACTTTTGATAAATCCAATCAACTTTATTTTTTCGTAAGCTTCTGCACCGTACTCCAGGGCACTGCTGCAGTGAGTTGAATTACGCGGTGTTTTGACTTTTTGTCATCATCCATGAGCGGACTAAAGCCGTGGTTATAACGGGCTTCAAGAATAAATAAATTTTTCACCAATACGCCTATTCCCGCATGGATTCCGAAATCAATACGGTTATCCAGATATACCTCCGTATCTTCTTCAGGATCATAATCAGGAGGGGGTTCACCAAATTTAATCTTATTTGAAACCGTAGCAGAATAACTATCTCCTCCACCAAAATCAAACTTTACTTTACTTTTAACTTTTCCACCAATGCCTACTCCGATTGAGGGGCCAACTAATCCATAAAAGCGGGTATCCCCTTCACTGAACTACAGCTTTAACAGTACCGGTAATTCAAGGTAATCAATGTAGGCACGACTGTCCACGGATAAGGAAAATCCCTGATCCGATTCATCAAATGTCATTCTGAAACCCTTTTGTACAAAATTCAGTTCGGGCTGAAGTGATACGGTAGAGTTTAAACTAAACTCCACACCTATGCCAAACGTAAGACCCAAATTAAACTTTTGGTTGAATCCTTCTTCCGATTCGGCATTGGTTTTGGCAATGCTTAATCCGAAACGGGGAATAAACGTTTGGGCTTGAAGATAACCGGTTAAGGTTACAAGAAATAGTAAACCGAATAATCTGCGCATTCTAGTATTGTTAAGTGTAAATAAAAATGCCGTGAAATTCTTCCACGGCATATTTAGTTAAAATGTTAGGGCTTATTCGCCAAATAATTTAAACCCAAGTGATATCTGGAAAACGTTGTTTTTAATTGTAAAGTCATTTAGTGCATCTCCGGCAATATTACCAAGGCCCATACAATAGCGGGCAGTAATATTGATTTTTCCAAAGTTTGCTCCAGCACCAAGATTAATTCCAAAGTCGGTTCCAGTTACTCCATCATTGTCTTTGAACTCGGAAGGATCCGTTGAAAGAAGTAATCCAAGTTGCGGACCAGCCTGAATGTTGAATTGGTTATCCGAAAATCCATAAACAAACATTACAGGGATGCTTATGTAGTTTAAGGTGATATCACTACCATCTTCAGATATTTTAAGCGAGTTGTAAAGCAACTCAGGCTGAAGTGAAAGGGCATCACTTAATGCGAAGTTAGCGTAAGCGCCAATATGGAAACCGGTTCCGCTGAAAGTTTCGCTGTCGCTTTGATATTCCCATTTTTGACTAGTTAAGTTAACACCAGCCTTTAACCCACCACTCAACTGAGCAGTGGCGGAGAACGCTACAAGAGCGACAAAAAATGTTAGAATTGTTTTTTTCATGGTTATTAGGGTTTATAATGGTAGAAAGATAGAAAAAAAATTCAGGGTCGCAAATACGCAAAAGATGGTATTTATGAATAGCGAATTCATTTATCAAGCACATTGATCTTTAAGACACTTTGTGCCTGTGCAGAAAAGGTAAACGCTGCGACACCC
>CAZOYJ010000195.1:0-6253 GCA_964583905.1 uncultured Roseivirgaceae bacterium | reverse complement strand
AATCCTGAGTTTCTCCAACCCTGCATCATCCAGGAATTTCACATAGATAATTTCCTTCATGCAAACTTGGTAATCACGCGCTTAATTTTCATAGTGATCCCTGATTTAAACATACTGCGCAAACAGCTTAACCGGTTCCTCCAGCAGCTCCTTAAGCGTTTTCAGAAAAGCAGCGCCTGTGGCCCCGTCAACGGCACGGTGATCACAGGACAGCGTTACTTTCATCATGCTGCCCACGGCAAGCTGGCCGTTCTTCACAACCGCTGTTTCCTTGATTCCTCCTACGGCAAGGATACACGCATCGGGGGGGTTGATGATGGCGGTAAATTCTTCAATGCCAAACATGCCCAGGTTGGAGATGGTGAAGGTGCTTCCCTCCCAATCGCTGGGTTGCAGTTTTTTGTCGTGTGCCTTTTGGGCCAGGTCTTTTACTTCGGCCGCGATGTGCGAAAAGGTTTTGTTATCGGCAAAGCGAACAACGGGTACCACCAATCCGTCTTTAACGGCAACAGCAACACCAATATGTACATGATGATTTTTCCTGATCTTTTCACCGAGCCATGAAACATTTACATCGGGATGCATGCGCAGTGCAATGGCTGTGGCTTTAATAATAATATCGTTAAAGGATACTTTAACCTGGCTGATTTCATTGATGCTTTTTCTCACCTGAATGGCATTGTCCATGTTGATTTCCATGGTGAGGTAAAAGTGCGGAGCGCTGAATTTGCTCTCGGCCAACCTGCGCGCAATGGTTTTGCGCATTTGCGATACCGGGATATCCTCAAAACTTTCTTCGCCAACAAATTCAGGAACAACAAAAGCAGTGCCCTTGGCCGCTCCCTTAAAGTTTTCTACATCCTTCTTGGTAATCCTTCCTTGGTCGCCCGTACCTGGAATCTGACGCAAGTCGAATCCCTTCTCTTTCGCCAACCGCTTGGCTAAGGGTGAGGCCTTTATCCGGCCGTTGCCGGTGGTGGCAGAAGCCGGAACCGAAACCGGTGCAGCTGCTTTGGCCGGTTGAGCGGGTGTCTCCGATTTTTCTTTTTCGGCTGGCGCGGCTTGTGCCGATGAAGTTGGTTTTGATTGATGTGCCTTTAGCAGGGTTTTCCAGTCGGCATCTTTCTCACCAATAATGGCCAACACTCCGTTTATCTCAACCGACTTGCCGGCATCGGCACCAATGTATAACAACGTACCGGTGTTATACGATTCGTATTCCATAGTGGCTTTGTCGGTTTCAATCTCGGCAAGCAATTCACCCGACTTCACCGCATCGCCCACTTTTTTATGCCAGGCGGCAATCACACCCTCGGTCATGGTATCGCTCATCTTGGGCATCAACACAATTTCTGCTTTTATGCCAGAGGTGTCGATTTCTTTTTCAACCGATGGTTCTGATTTCTTTTCACCTTCTGCTTTGGGGTTATCAGCTTTCGGCTCTTCTGCCTTGGGTTTTTCAGCTTTCGGTTCTTCAGCTTTGCTTCCACCCGCTTCAGCCGATTGATTGGCACCTTCCAGTAAGGCTTTATAATCTTCACCTTTGCTCCCCACTATGGCCAATACATCATTCACCTTAACCGCCTCTCCCTCCTTTGCGCCTATGTATAAAATGGTGCCTTCGTTAAACGATTCGTAATCCATCGTGGCCTTGTCGGTTTCGATCTCGGCCATCAGTTCACCCGACTTCACCGTATCGCCAACCTTCTTGTGCCATTTGGCGATAACGCCTTCGGTCATGGTATCGCTCATCTTGGGCATTAGTACTATCTCCGCCATCCGTTAAAATTTTAAGGTTTTCGCATAATGGAGGCCAAAAATAGGTCTAAATAAGTCGATATTCAAGAAGGGCAAATCCTAAAAATTGATGGTGCCCAGCAGGAATTCGAAGTTGTTTACTGCATAGGGCTTCACCCCATACGAATACCGGAAACCAATGTTGAACTGGTTGAGCAGGCGCATCACGTTCAGGTCAATTTTCACTTCGGCTCCAAAGGAAAGAAAAACTTCCTGTGCCTGATACGTTGGGCTGCTGCCAAAACCATAATCCACAAAACCGTTGGCACGGATGCGCTGTAGGTTAACCAGCGGTCCTAAGGCAACATCCGGGTACACCACCGGGAAGGTATAATTACCGGCAATCGTATAAAATTTTTCGAACCGAAAAACCGACAAGCCACGAGGTAGCGGAATCTGGTTGCGGAAAAGGTAGTTGTTCAGTCCATCACCGTTTGAGCGGATTTGTGGAATGTCGGTAGATTGATAGGCCCAGTATCCCCACAAGGAATGATGCTTGAACAAGCCCGGAAAATACAACGTGGTGTAAAATGAAAACTGATTTCCGGAAAAGTCGCCACCATACGGAGTGCTGTACCAGTTCAGGTAAACCGCTTGTCCCCATTTGCTGTTGATGTCCCTCCGGCTCTGCTTCAGCAACCGGTAAGCCGAAAACTGAAACCGGTTGGAAACCAGGGTACCTTCTCCAACATAGTTTCTAAAAAAATAAATCCGTTCGTAGGTGGGACGCAACGGTGTTTCCGGTCCGCTCCGGTATACATACGAGAGAAAGCGGTCGTTGTTAATGGAATTTCGGAAATCCGAAACCTGGGTAACGCCTACGTAATTGGAGAATGTTACATTACCATGATACCGTGAGTTGGTTGTAATTAATGGAATCCGTAATCCAGCTTCAAGCGTTCGTTCCTGCCAGTTAAAATTTACGGGTTGTAAAAAATAGGATGAATCCAATTTAAGTTCCGGTGCAGTCTGAAGCGTATCGATGGCTAGAAAAACCCGGTCGCCTTCGTTATTCGATCGCCTGGCAAACGTTACGTCCACATCAATAATCGGAAACCAGTTTTGGTAGCTCACCCCGGCACGCCAGGCACCGGTTCGTTCATTGATGTCATATAAGTAACCGGCTTTGATTACCGTTGTGCTCATTATATCCTGCGAAGAAATCCCGATGTCGGCTTGGGTAAGTCCGGTGTCAAAATAAGCGCCCCAACTGTATGGGTTAAAAATACCCGAAATCTTATTGTACTTTTTAGCTGTGTAGGGTTGTTGTGGAATGCTGTCGAATAAATTCGGCCGTCCTTCCTGTTCGGTAATTACCTGGTAAAAGGATTTGGGCTCCTTCACTACCTGGAAGGTACGCCAGGTGGATGGCTCAAAAGGAATTTTGGCAACATCAAGACCTTCGCGGGTTTGTTCATTGTAATAGATGTATTTTCCATTGGGTGAAATGAACGGATTGTAAGCGCCATATTTACTGGACGTAACCTGAAGTTTTTGCTGCGTGGACAAATCGAATACATAAATATTGTCGATGCCGCTTAGCGGTGAGTTGTAAAAAACATACGGCCCGTACATCACCGGGTGCCCGATGTTTTCCTGCGTAACGGGAAACAACTCGGTTTCTGTTCCGGTAGCAGCATCAAACACGGAAACCGTACGGCCGGCTCGAATGGTTTTCAGGACAACGATTTTTTTTCCATCATCCGACCACCGGGGCATGGAGTAAAATGCCTGACTGGGGTTTGGAATTTTTCTAAGCACATTTCCGGCCGTGTCCAGCACGATAACCGCGGTTTTATAGTCCGTTGCCGATTCAACCGTAACAATTTTAGTTTGATCGGGCGAAAGGGCTGCACCGGCATACCTCGATTTAGCCGTAATTACTTTTAGTTTTTTGGTTTTAAGATCATACATTTTGATCAAGGAGTAACTCTGCATGCGCCAGCGCGGATGAAAGCCATATTCATTCCACACCACCAGGTTGCCGGCTGCGGAGAGCATGCCGCTTTCGTTTACTTGCCCGGGTATAAAACTCCTGCGTTCACCGGTTTCGTCCAACAACCGGAATTGCAAAAAATCGGCAATACCGCCTTTCAATACTACCACCGTACCATCGGCCAACACCTGCGGATAAGAATAATCGGTGTACCCGGTTCGGGTTACCGGTAATGACGTAAAGGGTGTTAATTGTAACCCGGCTGTCTGCTGTGTCCACTGGTGCGAAAGTTCGGCAGCCATCTCGTTGTACAATTGGGTAACATACAGGCCGGTTTCTTTTTTAATGGCATTGGAAAAGGTGAACGGTATAATCGGAACCCGCCAGGCGCGACCGGCAATTTTTTCCCAAATCATTGGGTCGTTGGTGCGTTCGCGTAAATAGCTCACCATGTAATATCCAAAGACATAGTGATTGGGGATATTATGCTTATACGATCGCAAGTATTGCTTGTGGTAATTAAAGGTGCGGCCCTCCATAAAGTTGGTGCGAAAAACCAGTCCGAAGTTGGGCACCCGGCCCCTGCCACCCTGGGTAAAAGCTGTTTCTGTTACTACTGCATCGCCTTCCCAAAACCATTGTGGTGCAGCCGTTACCGACATGGCCGCGAGGGTTGCCGGACCAAACATATAATACAGCACTTTGTTGAGGCCGGTATTTGCCCGGTCGAATTGTGCCACGTGGCGGAACTCGTGGGCGGCCAGTTGATCGAGCCATTCGGTAGTACCGGTAAAATTATAATCCTGCGGAGGCATGGTATAAAATTCCGACCGCCTGGGGATGAGGCTGACAAACCCGTTGGAAACAGCCGATTGGTTTTGCAAGATGACTGAAATTTTACGGGTGCTTACGCCCATCGTGCGCGACTCAGCCTTTCGGATATGCTCCAGCGTATTGGCCATGCGCTGACCCTGGTATTCAAACCCCTCCGGGTAAATGATCCGGAAGTTGGGGGTGTTGATCTTTTGCCATTTTAAGGAGGGTGGATTGTTGTTTAAGACCTCCTGAGCATGTACGCTTAAACCAAGTAAACAGGTAAGAAGAAGAGCCAGGTATTTCATTCGCACAAAGCAAAGATGAAATATTCAACTCCCGGTGGTGAAAAGCAACAAATTGAAATGAAAAGTTACCGGAAATAAATAAAACCTCCGAGGTCTTCAGGACTCGGAGGTTTCTCAAGAGGCGCTTGAACTCCGCCTATTCAATCCGAATACCTGAAATATCAATGGCACTTACCCTGAAAAAGCCCAACGCTCCATGACTCAGGTTAGTACGGGGTGTGGCCATGGGCGGACTGAACATGCCGCCATCGTTGTTCAGCAACTTTTCCAGATCACTGTAATACACATAGGCTTTGCGGGTAAGGCTGTACACTTCTACCCGGGCTGTATCGCCAACGGCAAAGAATACAGGCGATTGCACCCCATTGATTTCCTCGCCCAAAACTTTATCGTCACTAAAGTAAATGTCGCCCGAATGGTAACGGCTCAGCGTATCATTCCTGAAAAACGTAAAGAGGTAATAGTCGCGGGTTTCGCGAGGCTCTTTTGCATACAGCAACAACTCGTAATATTTGTTTTTCCGCATCGGGTTATTGAATTCGCGATGGTTAATCCGGTACCGGATCGAGTCCATGGTTGTAACCGGAAGCATGGTGTCTTCACCTTTGAAGATTTTTCCGTCAATCACAACGGTCAAGATATAATGACGACCGACTTGGCCGGTAAACGATTGAGCCGGCAGGTAATAGCCCATCGAATCCGGATGATTATTGGGATTGTGTATAAAATCAATTTCATTCCCCAAGTCATCGGTAATGGTAACCGTTGCATCCGTAATGCGGGGGGTTGAGCCGGAGTCGTAAAATCCTACTGACCGCGATACTTTTACATATTGGTAACCGGGATGGTTGGTAACCACTCCTTCAATGACAACCTTTTCGGGCATCTGTTTCAGATCAAGCACAATGGTTTTTTCACAAGCAGCCAACACGATGGCAGTTGTTAAGATTAATAGAAGTCTCGTTCTCATCGGTATTAAAATTTAAAGTTGTAGGTAACCGAAGGTAGAATCGGAAAGAGGTAAACCAACCGCGCTTCCTTCGATCCATCGCCAATTACTTCACCCTCGCTGTTTACACGGGTACGGGTATAAATCGTGAATGGATTTTGGCGGTTATAGGCGTTGTAAACCGAGAACACCCACTGCCCCTGCCATTTGCGTGCCTTGTTCCTGCGCGGGGAATACGTTGCCGATAAATCAAGCCGGTGGTAATCGGGTAAGAGGTAGGCGTTGCGCTCGGTAACCACGTCCGGGTTATAACCTTCGTATTCGTATTTCCCGGCTGGTAAGGTAATCGGCCGCCCGGTGCTGTAGGTAAAGTTTGTGCCCAGGGTCCAACGATCATTCAAATCGAAAGCTGACACCACATTTACCACATTACGCCTGTCGTGGATGGCG
>CAZOYJ010000194.1:0-6321 GCA_964583905.1 uncultured Roseivirgaceae bacterium | reverse complement strand
CCCATAGCTTTTTTTGAACCGATCGTCATTAACCTGTCCTTACCGGAATACAACAACCTCAACACCGTTGGGGTTATTTACATTGGCGGGAATGCCGGGGTGCGCGGAATTATTCTCCACAAAAAAGCGAACAATGTGTATTATGCGTTCGAACGAAATTGTTCCTATCAGCCAAACAGCGCTTGCGCAACGGTGGATGCTGACGTCTCCACACTTTTTATGATTGATTCGTGTTGCAGCTCAACGTTTAACTGGGACGGTAATCCTACGGGTGGTCCTGCCTGGCGGCCGTTGCGGCAATACGTAACCTATTTGAATGGTAATGAGCTTACCATTACCGATGAGATTGATAACTAAATCACTCCATCATCTTTTCAATCAAGCCATCCACCGTAATGCCTTCGGCCTCGGCTTTGAAATTGCGCACCATGCGGTGGCGCAATACAGGCTTGGCAATGGATTGAACGTCCTCGATATCGGGTGAGTATTTGCCGTTGAGCAATGCGTTGCACTTGGCGCCCAGAATCAAAAATTGCGAAGCCCGCGGACCGGCACCCCATTCCAGATATTCGGTGGCAACCGGTGAAGCGCCTGCTGTGCCGGGCCGGGTTTTGTTGGCCAGCCGCACGGCATACTCAATCACGTTATCAGGCACGGGCACCCTGCGCACCAGGTGCTGGTACCCCATGATTTCTTCGGCCGTAAGGGTTTTGTTTACCGTGCGCGGTTCATCGGTGGTGGTGTTTTTCACCACCGTTACCTCATCGGCAAACGAAGGATAGGTGAGCCAGATGTTAAACATAAACCGATCGAGTTGGGCTTCCGGAAGCGGGTAAGTTCCCTCCTGCTCAATCGGGTTTTGGGTAGCGAGCACAAAAAAAGGCCGGGGCAATTCATACCGCTGCCCGGCAATGGTAACGGCATATTCCTGCATTGACTCCAGCAGTGCCGATTGGGTTTTAGGTGGTGTTCGGTTAATCTCATCGGCCAATACAATATTGGCAAACACGGGGCCCTTCACAAACTTGAAGTTGCGTTCCTTATCCATCGTTTCGGCACCAATGATATCAGACGGCATCAGGTCGGGTGTAAACTGGATACGCTTAAACTGGAGGTCGAGGGATGTGGCAATGGTTTGTACCAGCAAGGTTTTGGCAAGGCCCGGCACACCAATCAATAAGGAATGGCCCTGACAAAATATGCCGGTAAGTACCAGCCGCACCACTTCATCCTGGCCAATAATTATTTTAGAAATCTCCTGGGTTAGGATTTTATACGCTGCGGCCAGCGAATCGGCCGCTTCAACATCAGAGGCAAATTTTGTCATTGTCAATAGCTACATTCAACATCATTCCAAAAACAATTCCGGATTACCCGGGGCTTACCGTACAAACCTAACGCAAACTGCGGAAGGGTGTTCGGGTTTTTACACGAACGTCTGCCCGGGCTAATCGTCTAATATACCACAAAAATCGAAGGCAGGGTCAATGCTGATGAATACATCAAGACGGGCCTTGTCAAACCATTTCTCCAACGCCCGGTTTTGCTTTTGGTTAAGGGTAGCATTTTGAATGCGTTGCCAATCGTCTTTAAGTGAGGCCTGGTGTGGTGGGATGCGCGATTTGTAATACAGAATCCGAACGGCCTCCTTACCCGTATCGGTACGGTAGGTTAACGGTCTTGAAATGCTGCCCGTTTTCATGGAATCAATCGCAAAGAAAACCACCGGATCGAGTTCATCTACCGAAACACGCATGCTGCCATCTTCATCGCTGAAGAACCCGCCATTGCCTTTGGTTTCAACATCGTCTGAATATTCTTTGGCGGCTTTTTGAAAGCTGATGCCTTCGTTTAAAATAACTGTCCGCAGGCTGTCCAGGTATTTACGGGCCAAATCCAGGTCTTCTTCCGAGGGTGATGGCGACATGAGGATGTGCCGTGTGTTGTATTCATTTCCACGCCTTTCAATGAGTTGAAGAATATGAAAGCCAAACATGGTTTCTACCGGCATTGAAATTTCACCGGGCTTGAGTTTAAAGGCCGCGGCTTCGTATTCGGGTACCATCATGCCTCGTCCCACAAATCCCATCTCACCGCCATTCATGGTTACGCTGGGGTCGGCCGAGTGCTTTCGTGCCAGGGCGTTAAAGTTTTCACCGCCTAAAATCTGGTTGCGCAATTCAATCAATTCAAGTCGAGTCTTTTCTTTCTGGCTCTCGCTTACTTTGGCAACCTTTACAATCTGGGCTACTTCGGCCTCGGCTGAGAAAAAGGGCAAACTGTCTTTTGGAATTTTGTTAAAAAAACGTCTTACTTCTGCCGGGGTAACCGTAATGCCTTTGGTGATGTGTCTCTGCATTTCATTTACCACCATCTGCTCGCGAATCTGGTCGCGCAACTCCGTCCGGATTTGCTCCAGTGTCTTTCCGAATTTGTTCTCCAAATCGGTTGGTGAGCCATCGTATTGCGCCAAAATCATTTCCATCCTTCGCTGGGTGTTGGCGTCTACTTCCGAATCGCTTACAACAATGGAATCGATTTCGGCCTTGGCCATCATTAATTTATTACGGATGAGCATGGCCAGGTACTGGCAACGCACTTCGGTTGAAGGATTTCCGCCATTAGACACATAATCCTGATAGGCACGGTCAAGCTCCGACTTCAACACAATGTAGTTGTCCACTTTGGAAATGATCTTATCCACTACGAAGCCGGTTTCTTCCTCCTGGGCCTGGGCTTGCCACCATGAAGAAACCAATGCGATCAGCAATACGAATCCGGTTAACTTTTTCACAAGGGCATTACTTATAAATTTCAAATTCCTTTTCATTTACGGCTGTTTTATACACATCATCTTCCAACTGCCGGGCCAGGGCAACCTTTCGTTTGTTCAAAATTATCGCCCGGATGTCGGCCTTCACAAATTCCAGCGGTGAAATATTGTCTGAGATGCGGTATTCATCCACTTTCAAAAAGTAAAGATACGCATCATCCGAAGTTTCATAATAGGGGGTAGCTTTTAAAAATTGTACTTTGTTGGGAATCTCTGCCAAGGGGGAATTTTTTACGAGCTCATCAAACACCATCCAGGTAGAGTCGGTGAGGTGGTAGGCAGTTGAAAAACTCAGGCAATAGGATTTCAGTTCAGCCATATCTTTATCCTTTTTGGAGTAAATCAATTCCTTAACCTTGTTGGTGCGCGGTGCCGATTTGGGTACTTTAATAAAGGTTGCCCGTACGATGTTTTGTTTTAGAATAAAATTGTCCAGATTCTCCTTGTAATACTTTTCTATTTCAGCAACCGTCACGGCTGTATCCAGATTTTGTTTGATGTAATAGGTTTGGTATTCGTATGCAATCAAACTATACCGGTAGTCGAGGATTTTACGCTCCACTTCCGCCTCATTAATGTTTATTTTTTTGGCTGCTTCCTGGATGAGCAATTGCTTCCGGATCCAACTGTTGACGAATGCTTCTATCCGGACGGTGCTGTCTTCTTTTGAGGTGCCCGGCAGTACAATGCCTGTAAGCTCATCGTTATACAGAAACGTGCGGTTAACACGGGCAACGGGTATCCGTTCGGCTTCGGCTGTCGCCTTGTCTTTTTTCATTTGGATAAGATCGCATCCGGCCAACACGATAAGCCCAAAAAGTCCGTTACGAACGAACCAGTTGCTTATACACATACTGCTTTCCTTTTTCATTAACCTTTACAGGGTATTTTTTACGAAGCTGCTCAACCCAATTCTTCTCCAGGTAATTCTGGTAATCCGAAATAACCGTTGCCTTCGCTTCTTCAAGGGTCATCGGGCCGGGGGCGAGTATTTCCAAAATCCGCGCAAGGTAATACATTCCACTGTTTTCTATGGAATAATCCCCCGGCTTCCAGTCTACCTGGGCCAGCACCGGGCGATCATTTCGTTGAAAAGCACCTTTTTCAGAACGGATCTTTCGTGTTTTTAGCATTTCCTGTACGGCTATGCTATCGTGGCGCTGAAGGGCAGCCTTAAATTCGGCCAGCGATTCTTTTGCAGATGTTGAATACAATTCAGCCTGTACACGTTCACCGGCCTGGTACTTATCGGTATGATGGTTAAAGTATTCCCGCAATCCCAACGTATCTTCTCCGGCTTTGTTCCAAACCTCTTTCTCCATGATGTCAAACAACAAAATGCCTTCATAATATTCTTTAATCAGCATCTCGTAATCGGGATTTGTTCGAACCAGTTTTTCTTCATAGGCCCGGTTCATTACCTCCTCAACAAACGCATCGTACAGTTGAGCAATGTATTTATCGGGTGCCAGGTTGTTGGCACGTTGTTGCTTGCGAACGTATTGAATAAATTCTTTCACCGGTACCACACGCGGTTTTATGGTGAAGATGGATTCGGAACCGGAGGGAGCTACGCGCCACCTTCCTTTGGTTAACGAGGTATCGGCCAGTGCAAACGTTTTTGCTTTTATGGATTCATTTTCTTTAAAGGCGAATTCTTTTTTTAACCGGTCGGTCAGTTTTTGTTTAGAAACCTGCACGCGTTCATCGCGTTGCACCCGGGGTTTAAGGGAAGCTGCCAGTTCTTCATACGGGGGCAATGGAATTTTATTTTCCAGTCGTACGATGTGCCAGCCATACGCGGTTTTAAACGGATCGGAAATTTCACCGGGTTGCCGAAGCGAAAAGGCTACCTGATCAAATTCGGGTACGGTAGCCATGGCGCCTACACCAAATGGACGCAACCGTCCGCCATTGTTTTTTGAGTTTACATCTTCGGAATATTGTGTGCACAATTCTTCCCAGGATACTCCACCGGTAAGTTGTTCATGCACCTCAAAGGCTATGTTCTTAGCTTGCACCTCATCCCGGCCAGCATCTGTGCGAATCATGATGTGCGAAACTTCCACTTCACCCCGTGCCGGTTTACGATTGATGATGTTAACCAGGTGATAGCCAAACCGGGTTCGTACCGGGCCGACCACATCACCGGGCTTGCCGGTGTAGGCTGCACTTTCGAATGGATACACCATTTGGAGTGCTGTGAAATACCCAAGATCGCCCTGGTTCATTTTGGCAGAAGGGTCTTCTGAATAAGCAGCGGCCAATTGACCAAAGTCTTCACCGGCCAAGGCGCGCTTTTTCAGCTCCATGATTTTGGAATAAGCTTCAAGGGTATCGGAAGGAGTTGCGTCAGGTTTCAGGCCGATCAACAGATGCGCAGCCCTTACTTCTTCCTTCAACCGGTCGTAAGTAAGTTTTACCAGGCTGTCGAGCATCTTGCCTTCCGGCAGATACGGCCTGCGCAATTCTTCCCGATAGGTATTGAATTCCGTCAGGAAAGTCTGTGTAGTGTCAAGTCCGCGTGAACGCGCCTCCTCTACCTTCAGCTTAAAGTTGATGAACAGGTTAAGGTATTCGTCAATTTTTTGCTTTGTGAAATCACCCTTCTGGTTTTGGTGGTTCTTCTTGTATAGGTGAATAAATTCCTCGGTATTAACCGGACGATCGTTTACGGTGAATAACACCGGGGCCTGCGCTTGCTTTTTTTGTTTCTGCGCCCAGGTTGTTATAGAAAGTAATACCAGAAGAACTGTTGCAACACTTCTCATCATTCTATACAATCTTAATAGTTAATTGAAATCTACTTTTTTAGTAAGCCGGCAGATGTTCATACCGGCCGTTTGTTCATACTCAACTTTATCCATGATGGATTTAACCAGGCGAATGCCCAGCCCTCCTTTTCGTTTTTCATGAACGATGCTGCCTACTTCGGGCGTTTGAAACTTATTGATATCAAACACAGTACCGTCATCGATTATTTCAAAAACAATGGGCTGGTTTTTCTTAGCTTCGATATGAAGTTCAAATAATTCATTCGGGTTACAATGGTGGGAATGAATCATCAGGTTGGAGCACATTTCATCAATGGCCAACACCATTTCACTGATGTCGAGGTCAGAAATGTCATGGTTCTTCAGCGACTCACGAATAAAGTCGCGAATCCCCCGCAGGTTCTCAGTGCTGCAACCGACTTTATACGTGTATTTCATGCGACTTTATTCTTAGCTTCTTCCTTGGTATTCACAATGGTGAGCAGTTCGCTCAATCCTAATATTTCAAATGTGTTGATCACTTTTTCGTTCATGGCAAACAAGGCCATTTTAATATCCTTATCCTTAAACTCTTCGATGTACGACATAAAAACACCCAGTCCGGCAGACGAAATGTATTCGAGCGAACTGCAATCCACCAGGATTTTGGTATAGCCTTCGCCCACGCTTTTGGCTATGGTTAAATCCAGTTCAATGGAAGAACTGGCATCAATT
>CAZOYJ010000193.1:0-6391 GCA_964583905.1 uncultured Roseivirgaceae bacterium | reverse complement strand
AATCCACTGGATGACTTCCTCGCGGCGTTCGTGTTCAAAATCGACATCGATATCAGGGGGCTCATCACGCTCCATCGAGAGAAAACGCTCAAACAGCAAATCAATCTGGGTCGGATCGAGATATTCGTGACTGCCCACATAAAGCATTCCCTGCGCAAACGGAGTAAATTGTAAATTCAGCGATTCAATAGGCGCTCCGGAGGCCTTAAATTTTTCTACCTCGGTGATCTGTCCCTGATCCAGCATTGACTGAACCCACGATTCAAATTGCTGACGGTCCCAATATTCTAAATAGACGTTTCCTGCCCGCCAGTATTCAATGATCTTCCTGGTAGTGTCAAGGCCTTCAAACGGGAGGTGCAGCACACCAATCGACTTTCCTTGGGGCGTTGAAAGATAAGCGTGCACAACTTGCTCCGTTTCGTCAATAATGAATACTCCACAGCGAATAAATTCCAATCCCAGGTTTACCATCTCCTGCCAGATAACCGGAGTGATTCGTTCCAGGTCTTGTGCCGTCCGCATTGAAGCGGTCTCTGCCCGCACCCTGTCAAGCGATCGCTGCCGCATGGCCTCGCGGGTTTGCGCTTCGGCATTTTGTAAATCGAGAAAGCGGGTGTAAATCAATCCAAACACTTGTGCAAACTGCGTTACGATTGAGCACTCCTCTTCCGTAAGCGCCTGGCTGGTATTTACATTTAGCGTGCCCTGTTCAAAAAAGAAGGAGTAAAAAAATTCTTCCTGATGATACGTCTGGTTTTGCAGTTGTGAAAGGTACGTGGACATGGCCTGATAATACTCCTTCACATCCTTACCGTTCAGCACCGTAACCGAAAAAGGCTTGTGTTGCTTGCGGGCCGGAATGATATTCTCATAAACAGGGTGGATGTGCAGGCTGAAATAATCAAGTATCCGGATAACCTCTCGGGTGTCGGAAACCGTGGTGACCCAAAGCTCCAGGGCTTCATTGGCATCATCAAAAATTCCAACGCCTGTGCGAATGGCATTAATCCCCAGTTCCTTCAGTTGATGAAATAAAACGGCAGAAGTTTCCGATAACTCGGAGCTGCTGCGCATGTTGATTGTTCTGGCCCTAACCTTCTCAAGTGCATCAACAATTTCCAACGTCCGGTTTTTTCGCGCCAGGTCATTGGTCATCGCCTCCAACTCCTTCTCCAGGGTGGCGACCTGGTCAATCAACTTCTGTACTTCCACTGTATGTATAGGGTCTGGGCGCATCCGCTTTGGTAACCTCCTGAAACATTGAACCAATCCTTACTGTTCCGGCTGAATTTTACTTCTACTCAGCAGTTGCCGGTTCGATGATGGCGGAAACTTTAGTTATGCTGTTGGCAGGAAACCCAGCTATTCGTGCGTGTTCTAAAATCAATTCTTCACTGGGGGCGATATAAATGCAATAGATTTTATCACCGGCAACATAGCTATGAATCCATTGGATGTCGGTGCCCAGCTTGCACAATACTTCGCGCGACTTTTGGGAAATCGACCGGAGTGTTTCGGGGGAAAACTTTCCTGCATCAGGAATATTTCGTTCGATTACAAATTTTGGCATAGGAATGGGTAATTGGTTGAGACTGCTTTAATGGACCACCAATGACGGCTGTTCTGTACCAAATATAGAGAATTTTCAACAAGCCTGCATGGCGATTATTCGGGAAGTGTCACGGTAAACGTTGAACCAACTTCGGGATTTGTTTCCACACTCAACTCCCCACCATGTGCTTTCACGATATCATAGCATAAACTCAATCCTAATCCAGTGCCTTGTCCTGTTGGCTTGGTAGTGAAGAATGGCTGGAAGATTTTTTCTTTGATGCTGTCGGGAATGCCAGTGCCGTTGTCTTTAACTGAAATTACCACCCCCTTACCCCCGCCAGCGGGGGATAGTTTAGTGCTAACAGAAACCGTGGGTTCATACCCTTCAGGTTGTTGCTTTTTCTTTTCATTGACTACATAAAAAGCATTGTTGATCAGGTTCAAAACAACACGTCCAATATCCTGCAGCACTACATTTATTTTGGGAAGCGTGGAATCAAAATCCGTTTCAAACTTTGCGTTAAAGCTTTTGTTTTTAGCGCGCAGACCGTGGTAGGAAAGGCGAAGATATTCATCGCATAGGGCATTGATGTCAGTTAGTTCCTTTTGTCCACTGCTTGAACGGCTGTGCTGCAGCATGCCCTTCACAATGGCGTCCGCGCGCTTGCCGTGGTGAAGAATTTTCTCAAGATTTTGCTTTACATCAAGTGCAATGGTTTTGGCGTTATCCACATTTCCTTTTTCAATCTCTTCCTTCATTTCGTCCAGCAACTCGTTGCTTACTTCCGAAAAGTTGTTCACAAAGTTCAATGGGTTTTGGATTTCGTGAGCAATGCCCGCGGTGAGTTCACCAAGACTTGCCATTTTCTCTGATTGTATCAGTTGGGATTGGGTTGCTTTGAGGTTGGCCAGCGTTTGCGTCAGAAACATATTGGCTTTTTGCTTTTTCCGGTTATTCACAAATAATATTGTCCCTATCAAAAGGAAAATAGAAAGTGAGGACAGGTATACAACCGTTCTAATACCGCTTTTGAATTTTTCTTCTTCCTGTTCAGCTGCCTGCTGTTGGTTAAACTCATGCTCGTTTACCAGTCTTTGTGTCTCAGTTCGATAATCTCTGTTTGCTAACGTATCCTTAGCTACCAGGTATTCCGTCTGCAATTGAAATGCATTTTGTATATCACCACGTGTGGTGTATAGTTCAATCAATTTCTTTTTTGCCAATAGGGCGGTATGCAGGTACTGAAATCTGGCTGGGTAATCAACAATTAACTGGAATATCTTTTCGGCCTCCTTTGCTCTGCCTAGCTTTTGCAATGCTTTTCCTTTTAAGAGCAATGACCATATTTGCCCAGGTGTATCCGGTGTCTGTAAAAAATTTTAGACAGCAGAATCGGCCATGGCCAAGGCCATTTCAATTTTGTCTTGTTGGTACAACACTTCACCCATGTTTACCTGTGAATAGGCAATTCCCTGACGGGTGCCCTCCTTCAATCGGTATACTAAGGATTCTTCGAAATGCTGAAGAGCTTTCTCCAGATTGCCTTTATGCTGATGATATTTCCCTATATTTATTAAGGCCAGGGCAATTCCGCCAAAATCATCAACCTCCTTTTTTACGGTCAATGATTCTGTATAGTATTCAAGTGCCTTCTCTTGTTGTCCGATTTGCTCATAAATGCCACCAATCTTTATGAGGTTAAGTCCAATTCCGAATTTGTCATGGATCGTTTCAAAGATTGAAAGCGATTGTGTGAAGTATTGAAACCGTTTATACAACACCGGTTCAAGCACACCATACCCATACAAGGCATAGGCCTCACCTCGCTTATACTTTATTTTTCCTGATAGCGCTTCCACCTGGTGTAAGTAGTAGAGCGCACTGTCACCCCTGTTATTCCAGTATTTTTTTGATAGGGTGTACAACTGATCAATGTATACCGTATCCTTCAAAGTTGATTGCCCATGAAGGCGGATAATGATAAAACAAAAGGAAGTTAGCGCAGTCAATACCAACAGCCTTTTTGCAGAAAGTATTTTCATAGCTACATGAATTGAACTTTAGTCATGACACAAAGGTACAAGTGAATTAACATCATGTGACCCATTCAATAATGTATGATTGCATGCCTGTTATAATCCTTGCAATCCTATAATCCCTCGAAACCGTGATTCAGACAATGGGTATTTGAATAACAAACTGACTTCCCTCACCCTCCTTCGTCTCCACCTTCAACTCTCCACCATGCGCCTTTACGATATTGTAAATTGTCTGAATCACGGATTTACACTGATTCTGGGATTTCACGGATCGGCCAATCATAAAACAAGTCTTTTAAAGGTAAGGCTTTTACTTCCGAAGTTAATTAGCAGTCCAACTTCCAACTTATAGGCCTTCAGGTAATTCAATACTTGTGCAAGATGCACATCTTCCAGTTCTATAACCGCTTTCAATTCTACTAACACTTTGCCCTCCACCACAAAGTCAGCTCTGCGGGTACCAATAGGTTCGGATAGTTCTTTGTAGTATATGTCTTGCTCTATTTCTCGCGCAAAGGCAAGGCCGGCTTGCTTTAATTCCCAAGCCAATGCTCGTTGATAAATAACTTCCTGAAAACCGTTACCCAGAAACTTATGTACTTCAAATGAAGCACCTATTATTTTTCAGTGATGTCCTTATATTTTAGCTCAGCCATATTTTAATCCGTGCAATCGCGAAATCCCTTAAACCCGTGATTCAGACAGTTAATTGAATCACAAACTCACTCCCCTCACCTACCTTCGTCTCCACCTTCAACTCCCCCCCATGCGCTTTCACTATATCATAACTCAATGATAAACCCAATCCAGTTCCCTGCCCTGTTGGTTTGGTAGTGAAAAACGGTTGAAAGATTTTTTCTTTGATGGAGTTAGGGATGCCCTTGCCGTTGTCTTTCACAGAGATTAATATCGTACTGTCGAGGTTTTTTGTTGAAACAATTATTGTTGGTTCGTATTGAGACGTGAAAGGTGAAACGTGAGACGAATCACCTTTCACGTCTCCCGTTTCACGTTTAGCTTTATCATTCACAGCATAAAAGGCATTCGTGATTAAATTCAAAATCACCCGGCCAATATCTTGCGGCACCACATTTATTTTAGGAAGCGATGCATCAACATCCGTTTCAAATTTAGCATTGAAGGTTTTGTCTTTTGCCCGTAAGCCATGATAAGCCAATCGCAAATATTCATCGGCTAACGCATTAATGTCGGTGTGCTCTTTTACGCCACTGCTGCTGCGGCTATGCTGAAGCATTCCTTTTACGATGGCATCAGCGCGCTTGCCGTGGTGAAGGATTTTTTCCTCATTATCTTTTATATCTTTTGCAATTGCTTTTACCTCATCCAGATTTCCCTTGTTGACTTCTTCATTCAATTCATCGATCAACTCGGTGTTTACTTCAGAAAAATTATTGACAAAGTTCAAAGGGTTTTGAATCTCATGCGCAATGCCTGCGGTGAGTTCTCCAAGGGAAGCCATTTTCTCCGACTGTATTAGTTGTGCCTGTGTGGCTTTCAGTTCTGTATATGAGTTTTCGATAGTAACCCTGTCTTTTCTTTGCCTCCTGTAATTCCTGTAGAATATACCACTGACTAATAAAAGCACAATAGTTCCTGCACTAAATGAATACGTTCTGATTCTTGTTTTTGTACGCAGTTGTTCTGCTTCCATTTCCTGTAATTTGAACTGCTCATTAAATCCGGTCAACTGAAAACTTTTAATTCTTTCCTCTTTATTCAAACCATCTTTAAGCGCAATACTTTTTTTAAGATAATAATAGGCACTGTCTGTTATAATTAATGAATCATAAGCGGAAGCAAGAGATGCATTTGCTGCGATTAGGCCCAGGGTATCATTAATGCTAAGATAGGTATGTAAGGCCTTCCGGGAAAAGAAGAAAACCGAATCCATATTTCCGGATTGTTGCCAAAGATCTGACAAAGCCTGATACCCCATTCCTTCAAAATCGGGACTGTCTTCCTCAATATTGGTTTCAATGCTTAACCGATAGTATTTTTTTGCTTCCTCGAAATTTTGTTGTCTTTCCTTTATTCTTCCAATATCATACAAGACTAGGCCTTTGTATTTTTTAAACCCTGACTTATCACTATAATCCAGCGATTTTTTAAATGAAAATTCCGCTGAATCGAGTTGATCAAGTCCTAAATAGGCCTCCCCTATATTCAAATAGGTAAGTGATCTCAAAGCATCATCATTCAATATTTCATTTATTCTTCTAACCTGCTGATTATAATCAAGGGTTTTTGAATACTCTCCGGTGAAATAATGTACAATGCCAAAATGTTGATTGATGTCAGCCAATACCGTCATACGAACCACATAAGGGTCGGCCTTTAGGGAAAGTAGACCAGGGTTCCACATTCCTTTCTCTGCCCGGGGTTCAGAGGCCATTGTTTTGGCCAACAACAATGATTTCAATCCGCCCGAATAATTCTGCATCAAACAGGAAACATATCCAACCCTGCTATGGGCTTCGGCTTCCCATATTTGCTGATTGGTTCTCTTTGCCAGCTTCAGCATTTCCTTGAAATATGCTAACCCAACATGCCGGTTAAGTTCCTGATAATGCATGCCGATTTGCCGGTTGAGGTACATATTAAGGGTATCATTCCTTGAAGCCGTCAATACTTTTTTTAAACTATCTGTCTGTTTGCTTGTGGGTACATCCCAAAAGGGATTGTTCTGTGCACTGCTGAAAGATGGAAGTATTGCCAAATATAATCCGATTATATATGTGCTTAAAACTTTCATTTAATTAACAGGTATTTGAAT
>CAZOYJ010000192.1:0-6401 GCA_964583905.1 uncultured Roseivirgaceae bacterium | reverse complement strand
AGCCTTTTGATAGGTTATCAGATTTCGGTAGCCGCCATGCTGAGGTATAAAGCCATCAGAATTCTTTTGCTCATTCATAATTCTTATTGACTTTAGGGACATATGCGACAATTGTCGCATATGTCCCTTTTGTCCCACAATGTTTTAGAATAACCAAATATACTCATTCATAACAATGAATTAGGCATTTCAATTAACCAACCTGGGTTTAATGAAACCCTGAATTACCAACCCCGCTACCACCACAATCACACAGCCAATAATGTTGTAAAGCAAAAAGGCCAGGTCGGTAAAGAAATAACAATACAGCACAACGGCCTCAGCCAAAATCGCGGCCCAGAAAACAGCCGTGCCTTGAATCCGTTTTACGTAGAAGGCTGCGAGGAATACGCCCAGTATGGTTCCGTAAAAAATAGAACCGACAATGTTTACAAACTGAATGAGGTTCTCCGCAAAACTGGCCAACATGGCAAAAATCATCGCCAGTACTGCCCACAAAATGGTAAAGAAGCGTGAAGCTTTCAGGTAGTGTTCGGGGGATGCATTCCGGTTGATGGAACGCTTGTAAATGTCTACGGAAGTGGTGGATGAAAGTGCGCTTAATTCTCCGGCCATAGACGACATGGCTGCCAGGAACATCACCGCCAGCAACAACCCGATTATTCCGTTCGGCAGGTTGTTCAACACGAAGTTCAGGAACATGTAGTCGCGATCCTGGGTTTTAGCGGCCGGTATGGCTTCCTTAATGGTAGTCTTTACGCTTTCGCGAATGGCTTTTTCCTGGTCGGTCAGGTTAAGCACAGCTTCACGCGATGCCGTTATGGAAGGCTCATCGTTGCGTTGAATAGATTCCACCAATAGATCAACAGCCTGCCGCTTTTGGACATAAACTTCATCATACTGTTTTTCCAGAACCTGCAACTCCCGGGCCTTTTCGGTTTCGAGCGCACGGCTTTTAAGAACGGAATTATAAAATACGGGAGGCTGGTTAAAGAGATAAAAGACAAATACCAGCACCCCAATGAACAGAATCACAAATTGCATCGGGATTTTCAGCAGACCGTTGAACATCAGCCCCAGCCGGCTTTCGGTTAACGACTTTCCACCCAGGTACCGACCCACCTGCGATTGGTCGGTGCCGAAATACGAAAGAAACAAAAACGTACCGGCAATCAACCCCGACCAGATGTTGTAGCGTTCATTCGGGTTGAACTCCAGGTCTACCAGGTTAAACTTTCCCAACTCTCCTGCAAGCTGAACCGTGTCACCAAAAGAAACATGATCGGGTAATAACGTGAAGGCCATTACCCCGGCCAACAACATGCCTCCCATCACCACCGAAAGTTGCATGCGTTGGGTTAAACTGACTGCACGCGAGCCCCCGGTTACACTATAGATAATAACCATTACGCCAATTAACAGCGTAGTGGCTGCAATGGGCCAACCCAGAATCGTAGACAAGACCAGTGAGGGGGCGAAAATGGTAATCCCGGCCGAAAGTCCCCGCCCCATTAAAAACAAAAAGGTGGTAAGCGAACGCGTTTTAAGATCAAACCGCGACTCTAAATATTCATATGCCGTAAACACATTTAATTTGTAGTAGATGGGCACGAACGTTACCGAAATAATAACCATGGCTATCGGCAACCCGAAATAAAATTGCAGAAAGCGCATCCCATCTTCCATCGCTTGCCCGGGTGTTGACAAAAATGTGATGGCGCTGGCCTGTGTAGCCATTATGGAAATGCCGATCATCCACCACTTCAAGGTATCATCGCCACGCAAATAATTTTCCATGGTACGGTTGCCGCGCGTTCTCCATGCTCCGTAAGAAACGATGAGGGTAATGGTACCGAACAAAACAACCCAATCAACCCAACTCATGCGAAGGAAATGGTTAGCCAGAGGTAAAGTATAATCTGAACAACCAATGCGCCCAGCAGCAGTGCATACCAATGGCGCCACGTTTTGAATACAGGCGGGTTATTCGCTTCGGTTTTATCCATTTCTTTAAAAAAATATTTCTTTAGACCTGTCAGGATTTAAAATCCTGACAGGTCTCTGAATATTTAAAAAATTCATTTTCCTTTTCCCTTCGCTTTCTTCCCCGCTTCTGGTTTCACTACGTCTTGTACCATAGGCTTTCCAAGTGAAACAAGGTTGGCAAAAAGCTTATAAGCGCCAGCAACACCTTCAGGCAACTCACGGAAAAAGGAAAGCCCGGTGTAAACGTAATGCCCGGCACCGTATTTCGCGATGAGCAGACTTCCGTCACGCGCAGGTTCGCCTGTGTCGTTCATCGACAGCAAGGCTTCAAAAGCCGGATCCCATGAATTCGGAAAATACAAGCCACGCTCCTGCACCCATCTGTCAAAGTCGCCCGGGGTAATTTTATTCGGATACTGCAGGGCCGGATGGTCGGGTTTTAATATGCGCACTTCAGCATCTTCTTCCGAAACACGTTCACGCGAAAGTTTTAACGGGTAAGGTGTAAACGCACTAAGATCAATGGTTGTGTTGTATTGCACAATTAGTGTTCCACCATCCCGAACATACGCAAGCAGGTCGGGCATCATGTAACGGAGCCGGTCGTTGGTATTGAGCGCCCGTACTCCCAACACTACGGCATCCATTCGTTTCAGGTTATCGGGGTGAATGTCGCCATTCTTCAACTCCAAAACCGTATACCCCATGTTGCGCAAGGCTACCGGCACATCATCGCCCGCACCCATGATATAACCAATGAGGTTTCCTTCCCGCTTTAAGTCAGTGCGAACAATCTTTGTTTCTGCCTTGGGCAAAAGCGTCTGCGTGGGAATGTGATCGTATTGAATAGTCTGAATGGAATAAGTATAGGCCTTACCACCGGTTGTAAAAACTGCCTGTAACGCATCGGTCATTTCCGCCTGGGAAGGAAAAATCGTAAACGTATGGGTTACTTCATCACCCCGTTTGGCCAGTGTTACCGGTACAGCTTTCGGTTCATGCTTCCACCCTTTAGGCAGGGCAAGCATCAGGTTTCCGGATAAATTATCCTGTGAAGATTTTACCAGTACACTCACCTGGCGGGGGGCCTCATCTTTAAAAACCATGACGGCATCGCTGAGGTTTAAAAAAACGGGCGGCACAATTTCAAACGGGCGGTATAACTCTCCTTTCACCGGATCGGTCCATTTGTACACCACAGGCACGTGGAAGTTCAGCACTTCACTGCCCACCATGATTTCGGTTTGAATGGTTACAGCCGGATCGTTTTCCGGTTTACCGATTAGGGAAGCATCGTTCACCGTAAACAACCCGATGCCGTGCGGTTCCTTTAACCAATAGGGATCGGAATACAGCTGATTCAATTGTATTGCTTTCTTCGTTCTGAACGCAAGGGGTATGTTGTTTGCTAACGAGGATGTCAGCACAGAATCAAAAGCAAGTTGTTTGGAGGTGAGTTGCTTCAACGTTGCCTCCACGGGCGATCGGTTGATTACTTCAAAACTAAACACCACCTGCTGACCGGGCGAAGCCCAATACAAATTGGCTGTTACTTCAACATACAGACCGAGGCAATCTTTTATCAGTTGTTCGGTTTCCTTTAATTTCCGGTCGCGCCAAACACCCGGTTCCAATCCCTTAATCGCTTTTCTGATTTGCAGCAATGCCGGCACGGTCAGGTAGGGCTTCTCCAAATCAAATTCGCGGATGGCTTTATCGACCAGCGGTTTAATGCGTTCCCCATCTTTTACGCGGCTCCAGGTAGTATTGATGCCCTCAAAAATATCGGTGGCAGCTGGTTCGCCTTTCACCAACTCAAAATATTCGGGTGCATCGCCCCTGCGGCTGGCTGCGCCAAAACCCTGACTCTTATGCTGGCTTCGGCTCGTGGCCGCAATTTCTGAATACGATTGTCCCAACAAAGCATTGTATCCGCCAACATTCAGCGTGAGAATACCAGGCGTATTTTCGTCAATTGTATTGCTGAAAAACCGGCCGGTATTGGTAAACAAGCGCCTGGGTTGCCAGGCAGGAAGATTGTTTAATTGATTCGAATAGGCACTGGCCAATCCCGACAATTCAAAAGCTTCCTGTGCTAGTATAGCGGAAGCGGTATGATGCCCGTGGCCGGCACGCTCATCGGGTGGAAACCGGGTTAACACAATATCGGGTTGAAAGGAACGGTACACCCGGACCACATCCGAAAGGATTTCGTCTTTATTCCAGATGCGGAAAGTTTCGTTCGCGGATTTGGAATACCCAAAGTCGTTTGCGCGGGTAAAGAATTGTTCTCCGCCATCAATTTTCCGGGCCGCGATCAATTCTTGAGTACGAATCAACCCCAGCAAGGCTCCCATCTCCGGACCAATCAGGTTCTGTCCTCCATCGCCACGGGTCATCGACAGGTAGGCTGTGGCCGCATGACGTTCGCCTACCAGGTAGGTAATCACCCGGGTATTTTCATCGTCAGGATGTGCTGCTACATATAAAACCGATCCAAGAAAATTCAATCGCTTGAGGTTTTGCTTGAGTTGAGCCGCGTCCGGTTGTGATACCTGCCCGATAACGGCCATCGGAAGCAACAACATGCCAATACGGATACGATTCATGCAACGTAAATTTTTGCTAAGTAAAGAATTATCGCTCAATTCGATACAGAAATTTTCGGGACTTATAGGATTTGCCGGATACGCGGATAAACGGTAGCAGATAGGAACTTCTACGCGGTTTAAAAACGGCCCCGCTTTTTCCCGTTAACCAAGTAATCACCGTTTGATTCGATAACGATAAGAATGCAATTGACTTCCTTTTTATCGGCCGAAAGAAAATAGATTTTGTGCTCATACCCGGATACTCTATCCTTGGCGTCATCGGTAAAGCCCACATCCAGTTTAATTTCTTTGCCGGTTTCAAATTTACGGTTATTGGCTACCACTTTGCCATCGCGCATAATCTTCATCCTGGATTCACCTTGATTGATTTCGTTAACCGTCAGGTAAAGGGTTAAATGCGGCAGAGGTTCTGACCGTAAACGCTTTTCGTAATCAGCTTGCGTTTCGGCCAGGTTCACTTGCGTGGAAGAGGTAGTCGGACGGTTAGCAAACTTCATGTCCAGCCGGATGGAAAACTCTTCATCCGGTTTAAAGGGTACTTCCTGCACTGCAGGTAAGCTGAAAAAAAACAACCATAAAAATAACATCATGGAAGGTACGTGATTTTTTCTATTTTCGGTATCGCTTACTTTTATTTCTGACTTTTCCTATGCAAGCTTTACTCATTTCTGTTTTAGTAGTCTTTACCGGTGCGTGCACCGGTGTAAAATCGGTGCAACCAACACCGGGAAGTACACTACCGGTAACAACCTCCGACAACGAACGGTTCACCATTCCGCTGGTAGAATGGCCCCAAATCCAACCGGATGATGAAATCATCACGCACACGGGGTTTTCATTGTACTTTAACCCTATGTATAAACAGCCGCATTGGGTTGCCTACTCGCTAACCCTTGAAAAATCGATAAAAGCTGCCGAACGAACGGATCGCTTCAAACCTGATCCAAAGATTACTTCCGGCACCGCTACGAATAAAGATTATACCCGCTCGGGTTACGACCGCGGCCACCTCGCCCCTGCCGCTGACATGAGTTGGTCGGAAAAAGCCATGGCCGAATCCTTTTACTTCAGCAACATCAGCCCGCAAGTGCCGGCCTTTAACCGTGGCGTGTGGAAACGATTGGAAGAACTGGTGCGTCAATGGGCGCTCCAGGATTCAGCAATCTACATTGTCACCGGCCCGGTGTTAAAAGATGGATTGCCGACCATCGGAGAAAACCACGTGGCTATACCCGAACAGTTCTATAAAGTTCTGCTCATTTATAAACCCGGCAAAATGCAAGGCATCGGGTTTATCCTTCCAAACGAAGGATCAACACTATCCTTAACTCAGTATGCCGTAAGCATCGATAGCGTGGAGCAGGTAACCGGACTGAACTTCTTCCACAACTTGCCGGACAATGAGGAAGATGAAATAGAACGAACAGTTTGCATCCCGTGCTGGTCGTGGCCCGAAAATCGTTAACAGCTTTACAATTGCTTATGAAACTAAAGTACCCTATTAACCTGCACAAAGGCACAACAGCACTTTATGTACTTGGGCTGATGTTCTATTCGCAGAATTTTTCATCCGGTGCATACCTCTACCTGGCACTGCATGGCAGCTACGGCATACTGTGGCTGATGAAAGATGCCATCTTTCCGGATAAACAATGGGAACAGCAAGTACGCCTTACCTATGGAGTATTTGTTTTCATCGCCTTGGGCTTATATTGGATCGCCCCCTGGATACTGATCACACAATATCACACACCCGGCCCGGTTGTTATGGCTTCAGCTGTAGTCTTAAATACAGTGGGCGGC
>CAZOYJ010000191.1:5512-6460 GCA_964583905.1 uncultured Roseivirgaceae bacterium | reverse complement strand
CTCCTCCTCCTTTGTATCAAACGAACACATCAGCCGGCATTCGTTGGTGCGGTCGTTCCACACATAGAAAAACATTTCTTCCTGCAGGGCTTCGGTGATTTCTTTTGGAATGATGGCGAATACACCGTTGCCATCAACAGGTTGGGTAATTTTAATTTCAGGAATTTGCCGCAAACCGTGTTCTAATTTTTTTGCCATCTGATTGGCATGTTCGGCATTGCGTTTCCATAAATCATTGGTAAGCAGGGCTTCAAACTGAGCGCTGATGAAACGCATTTTGGAATGCAGCTGCATGCCCTGCTTGCGGAGGTAGTAAAAGTATTTCGCCAGTTCAGCGTTGAAAATGACTACAGCTTCGCCAAACATTAACCCATTCTTTGCTCCGCCAAAGGAAAGTACATCTACACCGGCATCGACAGTAAATTCCCGAAAACTTTTACCGAGGCTTACGGCTGCGTTGCTGATGCGGGCGCCATCCATGTGCAGGTACAGGTTGTATTTTTTTGCAACCGCAGAAATGGCGTTCACTTCATCAACCGTATAAACCGTACTATATTCCGTAGACTGTGAAATGGAAATTACTTTGGCTTGGGGGTGATGCTGATCGCCCAACCGCTGGATTTTGGTTTCAATCTGATCGGGATAGATTTTTCCATCCACGGTTGGGATGCCCACTAATTTGCATCCAGTGAATTTTTCCGGAGCGGTCGATTCATCTACGTTGATGTGGGCCAGTTCTGAACAAAGAATGGAATGAAAGGATTGCGTGGCAGCGTTCAGCCCCAACACATTGGCTCCTGTGCCGTTGTACACGAAAAAAACTTCGATATCGTTGCCAAAAAAAGTTTTGAATTTTTCGATGGTGCGGTGCGTAATTTCATCGGCACCATACGAGCCCATGTGGTCAACATTAACCCGGTTCAGGGCTTCCATAATTTCAGGATGAAC
>CAZOYJ010000191.1:0-5502 GCA_964583905.1 uncultured Roseivirgaceae bacterium | reverse complement strand
ATCGCTGGCCAGTGTCTTCATGGAGCAATATTAGGAATAAATCAGTAGGCAATAGGCAATAAGCAGTAGGCAATAAGTAGTAAGCAATAGGCAAAATTGGTAATCAGCCATTGCCTACTGCCTACTTATTATTACTGCATACTTATTACTCCAATCCGATCATCATAAACGCACCCCAGTAATACGGATCGGGATATTCCGCCCGTAATTCTTTCTTGGCTTCGGTAAAGCTCTGGCGCAGGTTGTTGGTGTTCAGCCATTTCTGATAAAACTTGAGCATGAGTTTTTGGGTTGCCTCGTCATCCACTTTAAACATACTCATCACCAACACTTTTGCACCGGCCACCAGAAATGCCCGTTGCAAACCATACACCCCCTCACCCGACTGTAATTCGCCTAACCCTGTTTCGCAGGCACTCAATACCACCAGGTCCGTTTTGTCGAGGTTCAGGTTCATGGCTTCGTAAGCAGTGAGGATACCGTTCTCGATGTTGTAGTTAAACTCGGTTTTAGTCAGCAGGTCGCCACCACCGGCCAACAGCAGTCCGTTGCGAAGCAGCGGGTTCTTGGCTAACTCAGCTTCATTTCCTTCCATTTCATCCTGCAGGCGCAACTCTTCTGAGGGTTTGTAGAAACCATGTGTAGCAATGTGAAAAATTTTCGGACTGTTTAGTTCCTTGATTTGTTCTTCGGTTGCTTTGGTGGTTTGATAATTTTCAGTTTGCCAACCTTTTTGTTTCAACAGAAACTGAAGCTGGTTGATTTCCTTTTCAGTACCGGGTAAGTCTGTATAAATCCGCTTATCCGCGGAAGCAGTAATGTAAAAGGTGGGGTTGCCAAACATGGAGGCGGTGTTTTCAGGTACTTGCCTGGTTTTTAAACTTTTCAAATACAGGTCTTTGGTGTTGCTCACCATTACAATGTTGGAATTGTCGAGGATGTATTTGCCATCGGGTGTGGGGATGGATTCCAAGTTGATCTGGTTGTACACACCATCGGCCGACAGGTAAATGGTGGAGGTTTGACCAAGCTGCCGCTGTATGGGCCCCCAGAAAACATCGTATGAATAATTATCGTGGATGCGCGATTGGATAGCATTGTTAAAATATTTGAAGTACCGGCTCTCCATTCGGATTCCATCTTTCAACATAATCACCTCGGGCCTGCGCATATCATTCCGGATGTAGATAGCGGCATACACCACCGAATCGGTAAAGGAATGGTTAAAGTGACGGTACCGCACCATTTCAATGGCCACTTCGTTGGGCTTCAACGATTTTTTAACATCATCGTACGTGATGCGTTTGTTCTCAAAATTCTGCCCGAACAATTCCGATTTCTGGCTCAGGTCTTTTTCCAGGCGTTCAACTTCCTGGGTTAACGCAGCCGGATCAATACCGTTTTCAAGCAGTTGAGATGGACTCATAGAAAGCGCCAGGGTAAGCAGTTCTTTCTTATCCACCCAGTTGTTGTATTGGGCTTTCAGGTTCTCATCGGGGCTGTTTAAAATGCGTTCACGGATTTTAATGGAGGAACTCAGCAGCAAGGCTTTGGTTAGGAGTTGGTAGTTGTACACTTTTCCAGCCAAATCCTTAAAGTCATCCAGGTTACTGAGGGCCAGGGTGGTGTAAAATTCAAAATCGCCTTTAATCGTATTCCAGTACTTGGCTTTTTCACGCTCACTTAAGGCCGGGAAAAATTGCTTGATGAAGTTTTCATAATTGTTCAGCGCCTCTTCTATATTTTGCTTTGAACGTTTATAATCCTTCTGCATGTAATATACCTTGCTGAGCTTGGAAAGAATTTTTACATACTCAGGATGTGTTTTACTAAAATTTTTCTCATACATGCCCTTCGATTTGTTGTATAGCTCGATGGCTTTTGGGTACTCGCGCATTTGGTAATACACATCGCCCGTAAGGGTAAATATGGCCGCAGTGTTGATGTTGTTTTTTGATCCGGTTTTCTGGGTCCAGATACTTTCGGCAATGGATAAGGAGTTGAACGCCAATTCGTATCGCTTATCGGCAATGTATAATTGTGCAATATTTTTCAGGATTTCAGCGTATTGCGGATTATCCTTGCCCAGCTTATTGGCAATGATGTCGCGGGCTTCGATCATTAATTTTTCAATTTCCCGTTTATCATCACCATCAAAGAATTTGATTAGCGCGAGTTGGGATAGCGAGCGTCCCACCTCAACATGGTTTCTGCTAAATTGCTTTTCCAGGCTGGCCAAGGCTTTGGAAATGTTGTCTTCGGCTTTATCGTAATCGCCCAGGTTTGAATAGATGTCGCTGAGCAGCCGTTGGGTGGAAGCGGTTTTGGTGGAGGCGTTGCCGTATGTTCTAACCGCAATTTGGTTGGCGCGCATGGCGGTACGTTCGGCATCGGTATAATCGCCACGGGCCAGCAAAATTCTCCCGCGGTTAACCAGAGGATCAATGAGCCGTACGGATTCAGGGCCGTACAATTTTTCATATTCAGGAATCAACTTGTTCAGCAGTTCATTGGTTTGCGAATAGGACCCCAGTTGAATCAATAAGCTGGAAAGTTCTTCTGCAGTAGATAATTCATTGCTGATGTTGGTCTTCGACCGCGAGATCATTTTTTTGGTTCGATCGAGGTTGGCCTGGGCTTCATCAAACATGGCCTTAATACCAAATAATTTGGCTTGCGTTTCGATAGTGTTGATGTTATCGGCCAGCCATTTCGGGTCTTTATTTTGTTTCAGATCAAAAATGGCAAGTGCCCGACTGATATCGGTTTCGGCTTTTTCATATTCGCCCAGCTTAAGCCTGAGTTTGGCTTGCTGATTCAGGGCAATGGCATAGGCCGGGTCTTCGTTGTCGTATTTTACCCGGGCCGCATCCGAGGCTTTTGAAAGCGTAGCGGAAGCAAGCGTAAACTTGTCGGTTAGTTCGTAATAGGTTGCCAGGTGAAACAATATGTCAAGATGATCCTTGTGCTTCGGGTGAATTTCCTTTGAGAGAAAATTGATGTAGCTCTCCTCATAGATTTTGCTGGCTTGGGCCAGTTTGTTGGTATAATCCAGGTAGAAGTTAGCGAGCTTCACCAGTGCGAGATGGTATTCGGGCGAATCTTCACCATAAAGGTCTTTTTTAATGGAGTTTATCTGTATCAGGTAGGTTTCCGCAGCTGAATACCTTCTTGTATACTGTGACATTTCGTGAAGAAATTCCAGAATCCGAACTGTGGTTTTGTGATTGCGCGGTAAGGTTTTTGACGACACAATGGAGATGGCATCCGATTCCAGGTTGGTCGTTTTGTCTTTTGCCAGCTTGCCGTCAAACTCCACCGACTTCAGGTTAATTTTAGTTACGCTATTTTTAGAGAAGTATTTGTTCAGGTTGCGTTCATATTCAGCTTTTAGGTTGGAGTACCGTGCTTTATTTTCCTGGCGTTGCAACTGATTGAGTTCGGCCAGGTAGAGCTCGTGCGCCAGCGGTACCGATGGAGAGGAAAACTTCTTTAGCGTTGTAAGCTGATACCCGAAATCGGCATACTTAACCGACTTCTTTAAGCCGGGTGGTATGTCGCCATCGTTGTTCTCCACATACATTTTGGTGTAGATGTAATCGGCCTCTGCCAAAATAAGGCTGATGTCTTTTTCACTCAGCGTTTTTAAATTTTTATTAAGCCATGGTCGTGCCATATTGTGGGCAATTTCAACACTGTCGATATCGCCCTTCTTTCCATAGGCATGCGTAAGCAACATGAGTAACTTGGCATAGTGCGTGAAACGTGGCTTTAATTCTTCGGCCGGCACATTGCGGGACTTTAATTTTCCATCTTCCGTATACGACTCCTGTTTTACAGCTCTTCCGGCAATAACACCCTCCTGGCTACGCAGCAAGGCGATTGCACTATTACTATAGCCTTGCCCGATCATGGCTTCGGCTGTAGCCAGTGTATGACGGGTTTTTAGATTGGGGTCTACATTGTCGGTAACCTTGATGATCTCTCCGGCCTCTTTCAATACATCGCGGCTTAAGCGGTAATACCCGTATTGGTTGTACACCTCGCCAATGTCGGTGAGCACGCTGGCATAGTTGATGGAATTTTGCCCGAATACGGCAGTACTAACGTTAAGCGCCTGGGTAATACTGCCTTCGAAGTTGGTTAATACGCCATACGCGAGATTGTATTTTGCGTTACGCACATGATAACCAACCATTTGAGCATTGTTTTGCCCCAGTTTAGCCACCACCATGTTTTTGTATTTTTCCAGCGAAGAAAGGGCTGCTTCGTATTTACCAGCGTTATAGTTTTTATCGGCCTTGGCCAATGCCTTGTCGAACTTCTTTTGGGCAACAGCCGATACCGTCATTAAGACAGAAACACAAAGCACAAGGATCATCCGCAATCGAATCATGGCAAAAAAGTTTTGGTTAAGCGAATCAGACCTCTAAGCTAAAGAAAATCGGGCACCTTTCCGGGAGCATCGGGCATAAATCCTACCCCGCATGATAATAGTGATGATTTCAGTGCAGGGCGATCAGTTTTTTCAGGATTTCTTTAGCAGCATCCGGGATTACTGTACCCGGTCCGAAAATAAACGAAACGCCCGCCTGGTATAAAAAATCATAGTCTTTTTCCGGAATAACCCCCCCTGCAACCACCAGGATGTCTTCCCGTCCGATTTTTTTTAACGCGGTGATCAGCTCCGGAATAAGTGTTTTATGTCCACCGGCCAGACTTGAGGCCCCCACAATGTGAACATCATTTTCTGCGGCTTGCATGGCCACTTCTTCGGGCGTTTGAAAAAGCGGCCCGATGTCGACATCAAAACCCAGGTCGGCAAAGCTGGTAGCGATTACTTTTGCGCCACGGTCGTGACCGTCCTGGCCCATCTTGGCTACCAGAATGCGCGGCCTGCGCCCGTCAAGTGCGGCAAATTCATCGGAAAGCTTTTGTGCCGCTTCAAAATGCTGGTTGTTTTTCATCTCGCCCGAATATACACCTGAAATGGATTTGATCGTGGCTTTATAGCGGCCAAACGCCTTTTCAAGCGCGGTAGAAATTTCACCAAGCGTGGCGCGCTTGCGGGCGGCATCAATGGCCAACGCCAACAGGTTTCCGGATTTGGTCGCAGCACCTTGTGCCAGCGCTTCCAGGGCAGTCTCTACATCGGCCTGGTTGCGGTTTAGTTTTAGCTGGTTGAGTCGTTCGATCTGCTCGTTACGCACGGCTGTCTTGTCGACTTCCAGAATCTCGAAGTCAGGCTTTTCATCGGTTCTGTATTTGTTTACCCCAACAATCACTTCTACTCCTGAATCGATCCGGGCCTGCTTGGCGGCAGCGGCTTGTTCAATGCGCATTTTAGGAATGCCGCTTTCAATGGCTTTCGTCATGCCGCCAAGATTTTCAACCTCTTCAATCAACGCCCATGCCTTTTCCGCCAGTTGTGCCGTGAGTGATTCCACATACCACGAGCCACCCATCGGGTCGACCACGCGCGTCACACCGGTTTCTTTTTCG
>CAZOYJ010000190.1:0-6463 GCA_964583905.1 uncultured Roseivirgaceae bacterium | reverse complement strand
AGGTGACCAACAAGTCCCCACGCTTAATTGGGCCATTCTCCAAGCACACTTTTGTTGGAATAACGCCTACCACCCCCATGGGCACCAGGCCGTCCAATTTTTCTTCAATGCTTTTTTCAGTAAGGATTACACCTGGTTTGGTAGCATACACGCCAGCGACTTTTGTAGAGTTAGGGGCATTGCTTTTTTCTACGGTACGGTCTGTGCGTTCAGAAATCACCAGTACATCGCCCGGTTCATAATCATTTCGTAAGCCTTCTATATCAAACATTTCCGCTATGTCAGCGCCACTTGCCTGTGTACCTCCATTGAAAAATCCTTTGCCTGTTTTATCAATTCGGGCCTCGTTACTCCCGCTGCTTTGAAACAAGGCAATGTTTCCTGACCCACCCCTGTGGTCGGCCACAAATGCGTTGCCAATGCCAGTAGTGGCCCCTACCAAAGCTGTATTTGTGCTTGAACCGTTAAGGATTTCAAATGTCGCGGCAGGACCCGTTCCATTTGTGTATGCCTTTAATGCCTGATAATCATTGGATGCATTTGTAACCGTGAAGTGCCCTGCAAATCCGTTTCCTGGGCCACTGTTAGTTGCATTGATTGCTATGCCGGGTCCATTGGTTGACACTTCAATTGCAGCGCTGCTGTTAGATGCATTAGCAATGATAAAATTGCCAGCATTCCCCGTGCCTTGTGTGACTGAATTAAGTGTTGGAAAGGTATTGCTTGCATTTGTTATAATGAAGGCTCCACCATGCCCAGCTAGACCAAAAGACTGTCCGTCAATAGCGGTACCGGAAGTATTCGTATTGATACGGGAAGTTAAACCTGTTGCGCCAGCAGCTGTTGTATTTGTGTTTTCAAAAAAAGCTGCGCCACCTGTTCCGTTTGTAGTAGCATGAATTGCTGCTGATGGATTTGTTGAATTATTTATCTCAAACCAACCTGCCCTTCCAATTCCAGAAGTAATGCCACGGAAAACAGGTTGTGGGTTAACTGAATTTGTCAATGCAAAAAATGCTCCTGTACCTAATGTTCCTGTCTGAAGTAATTGTAATGCAGCGCCCTGTCCACGGTGTATTATGCGAACCGGGTTTACAATATTAGGATTATCTGCCTTAACAAAGTCAATGTTCAAAAGTGTTTTTGGTAAGTCTCCTGTATAGACAATACTTAATGCATTATCATCATTCGCCATATCAACATCGGTAAGTTCATAGGTCTCTGGTAATGTCTTATCTAAGCCTACCCAGCTAGTTCCGTCCCATACCTGAATGGAACCAAGGGTAATGTCAGCAACCATAAGTCCAATGTCTGTTGGCAATGGTACGAAGGATAAACGTTGCGCTGTAGTTAATCTGGGCATTAAAAAACCCTGATTATTCGTTGGTGATTCCACATGCAAAGCCGCATTTGGATTTGGCGTATTCGTACCCACCCCTAATGATTTATTCTGGGCAATGGCTACACCAATTAAACATAAAATTGCCAGGAAGGTTGATAGCGTGTGTCTCATGTTGAGCTATTTAAAGAGTTCTATTTATTTAATATGAATTCATAAAGACCGGGCAATGATTTTTGCCTGCCTCCAAAAGTGGTTTTATCCCACTCGAGGGAAATTTTCAATTGTGTGTTGGTGACTTCAAGGATGGGTATTTCTCGTCCGTCCATTCCACGGATGATGATGGTGGCATTGCTGCCCGGCTTGAATTGCCAGGTGTCTTCCCTTAACCATATGGGTGTTGTGCCGGTGGTAAAAATTCTGTCGCGGGTAAATCGCAGGGTGAACCCCGGGAATAAATCATTGACCACATCGGTGCCACTTAAGGTAATGGAGGCTCCGGCAGCCGTTGGGCTCCATGTTCCGGTTGTTAGTAGCGCAGTAACCCGATCCTCTATGGAAGGTTCTGTTGATTTGTCACAGTTTACAAACCAAAACGGCAATACCAACAACAGGTATCGCATTGACACGTATATGTTCTTTTTCATGGCCAACTGGGTTAGGTTCAGTTAACAATCTAAATCAGTAAAGGTCAACTTTAAATTTCTCAAAAGTATTGCTGTAATTGAGGTCGTAGGTGATAACTATGTTCTCGCCATCAAACCGGGAGGTAATGGTTTCAACGGTTTGCGCATGCTGGGTGGTAACGATAAACAGAAAAAAACAGGCGCAATAACCGCGAAGATGAAGAACAGATGAAGCCATCTCAGCCATAGTAATAGCCAACAGTCAATCAAATCAGATCATTTTCCAAAACCAATACAATACCCACTTGTGGGTATTTTTGTAAATTACCATTCAATACGCTTCCACGAGAGCCAAAAAAGAAAAACGCAATGTCTATAGAAGAGCATACTGAGGATATGCTTGAAAGAATCCGTAAAGCAGAGGATTCTATTCCTGCCATTATAATCATAAATGATATCACCAACGGGAGTGTGCGCTTTATGTCGAAACGAGGGCAGGAAATTCTTGGGGTATCATTGGATGATCTTCAACGCATGGGAACCGAGTACCACGACCGGTTTTTCAATCCCGAGGATGCCAGGGATTATGTGCCCAAGGTTTTAGGTTTATTAGAACGAAACAATGACGAAGAATCTCTTTCGGTTTTTCAACAGGTTCGTAAATCACCCGAACACGAGTGGACGTGGTATCTTACCAGTATTAAAATTTTCCAGCGCGATGAACAGGGCAAACCCGTGTCCATCATCAGCATGGCTATACCCGTAGATGCGCAGCATCACATCGCCATAAAGGCCCAACGGTTACTCGAGGAAAATAATTTTCTCCGCGCCAACCTCCACGTGTTTAACACGCTTACCAAACGGGAGAAGGAAATTTTAGGGCTTATGGCGAAAGGCCTGAGTTCGGCAATCATGGCTAACCAACTCTCCATTTCAGAAAAAACTGCGGCCACACACCGCAAAAACATCAAGCGAAAACTAAGCGCTGAAACCACGTATGACATCACCCGCTTTGCGCATGCCTTTAATGTGATTTGAACGCTTGATAGCGGTTAAATAAAAAGAGGCAGTCAATCGAATTACTGCCTCTTTTTATGTTAATGTTTAGTGTGAGTGTCTACATATTCTTCACCACCTCTTGTGCAAACTCCGAACACTTCAACAGCGTGGCCCCCTCCATTTGCCGGTGAAAATCGTAGGTAACTTTTTTGGAAGCAATCGCTCCCTCCAGTCCTTTTACAATTAAATCAGCAGCTTCCTGCCAGCCGAGATACTCCAGCATCATTACACCGGAAAGAATAACGGAGCCTGGGTTCACTTTATCCTGTCCGGCATATTTGGGCGCTGTGCCGTGTGTGGCTTCAAAGATGGCATGCCCGGTAACGTAGTTCACGTTTCCGCCTGGTGCAATACCTATACCGCCCACAATGGCAGCCAACGCATCGGAAATATAATCGCCATTCAGGTTGAGGGTGGCCACAACCGAATATTCATCCGGACGAAGCAAGATTTGCTGAAGGAAAGCATCGGCAATAGCATCTTTGATTACTATCTTATGACCATCTTTTTCAATCACTTGCCACGGTCCGCCATCCAGGTCTTTTGCACCAAATTCATTTTTGGCCAGGGCATAACCCCAATCGCGGAAGCCTCCCTCGGTAAACTTCATAATGTTGCCTTTGTGTACCAGCGTAACGCTCGGTTTTTTGTGGGAGATTGCAAACTCAAGAGCCGCACGCACCAGGCGCTCAGTTCCTTCTTTTGAAACCGGCTTGATACCGATACCCGATGTTTCGGGAAAACGGATCTTTTTATAAAGCTTTGGAAAAGTTTCTTTGAAGGAAGTCATAAATTTCTTGTTGTCTTCCGTTCCTTCCTGGAATTCTATCCCGGCATAAATGTCTTCGGTATTTTCGCGAAAGATGACCATATCGGTTTTGTTTGGCTCTTTCACCGGTGAAGGTACACCCGTAAACCAGCGCACCGGACGAACACAGGCATACAGATCAAGATCCTGGCGCAGGGCTACATTGAGCGACCGGATACCTCCGCCCACCGGGGTGGTAAGCGGGCCTTTAATGCCCACAAGGTACTCGCGGAAGGCCGCCATGGTTTCATCGGGCATCCAGCTTCCGGTTTGATTAAACGCTTTTTCCCCGGCCAACACTTCCTTCCAGTTTATTTTGCGTTTTCCACCGTAGGCCTTCTCCACCGCCTGGTCGAAAACCAGTTGCGAGGCCGGCCAGATGTCTACCCCAGTGCCGTCACCTTCAATAAATGGAATGGTTGGATGATCGGGAACCGTTAATTTCCCGTTCTGAATGCTGATTCGCTGATCGCTCATGTTATGTTGATTAAATTTATACTCCTGTAAAGAGCCCGAAATTAAAAAAAACGTGAAATAAATGAATGGTCTACGGCCGATCTGGCGTTTTTTTAAAAATCCTTTATGAAACGTTCACCCCTGCTCATCCTAATCATCCTTCTGTTAAGCTCCGGATCACCCATTTCCGAAGATGTAAACGTTTGCATTAGTGCTGAAGAAATGAAATTGTATAGCCTGCTGATGGAGTACCGGAAAAGTAAAAACCTGGACGCTATTCCGTTGTCGGCCAAACTCACCCATGTTGCGCAATTGCACGCGAAAGATTTATCGGAAAACTTCGAGGCAAAAAACGGCAGGTGCAACATGCACAGCTGGTCGGCTAAAGGAAAATGGAAAGCGTGTTGTTATACCGAAGACCACAAGCAAGCCCAATGCATGTGGAGCAAACCGCGTGAAATTACCGGGTATGCTTCCAATGGGTATGAAATCTCCTACACCAATTCTACAGGCGCTACAGCTGCCGAAGCGCTGAAGGTGTGGAAATTCAGCCCGGGGCACAATTCAGTTATTATTAATGAAGGCGTCTGGAAAAACATCAACTGGAAAGCCGTGGGCGTTGGAATTTATAAGGAGTACGGCCTGGTGTGGTTTGGAGAGGTCGATGACGAAGCGATTGATCGCTGCAAATAGTTTACATTACTTCAAATAAACTGCCGCTTCCTTGCCCAACACCACCTCCACATGATCTTTTATGGTAGTGGCCAATTCATAGCCGGTGTATACCGGGTAAATCGGAAAATTAGCATGGCTGCGATTTACCAGTACTGCTGTCTCAATCCGCTTTACCTCCGTATTCAGAAAAGGTTTTAAACCATACGCCAGTGTACGGCCGGTGTTCAGCACATCATCTACCAGCACAATGCATTTTTTCTTTACGTCTTTGATGTCGCAATCCAGGGTAACTTCACTTTGCTGTGGCGCAAGCTTATCAAGGCTTACTTTTACCAGTTTTACTTCAGCCGGTGAAATGTTCTCTAACTCTTTAGCGATTTGTTTGGCCAACACATACCCCTGCCCGTCAATACCGGCTATTACGATAGACTTTTCCTTAAAATTCTGTTCGTAAATTTCAAAGGCAATCCTGCGGATTTTTTGCTTCACCTGGGCGCCATCCAGAATCAAAGAGCGTTCGGATACCATACATTAATTGGGAATGGGGAGTATGCGGCTGTCTTTCAAGGTAGATAGTATCACCATCGACTGTAAACTATCCACCACATCGATATTGGAAACTTTTTCCAACATCAGCTGCTGATAGGCAGCAATGTCGGCACAAATGGTTTTCAAAATAAAATCGCCTGAGCCGGTTATATGATGGCATTCAATCACCTCATCCACCTCCTTAATGGCTTGCATGAATTTGTTGATGTTTTCTTTGTTATGGCCTTTGAGTGTCACCATCACAAACGTACTTACACCCAAACCCACCGTAGCCGGATCGATTACCGCATGATAACTTTTAATCACTCCGGCATTCTCTAATTTGTTAACCCGCTCCAGGGTTGGTGCGGGTGAAAGTCCGATTTCTTTAGCCAACAATGCATTGGTGATGTTGGAGTTACGCTGAAGCAATTCCAATATTTTCCGGTCGGTATTATCAAGCTTAATGTTTTTCATAACCAAATTTTATTTGGCAAAAATAAACCAAAAAACCTGATAACCTGATGCTTCGATTAGATTATTCCAGAACGATTACCCGGAAGGATGCACGGTAATTACCCTGATGAAGCTGAATGATGTACAGGCCCGGGTGTAAGGCGGAAGTGGTAAAGCGCACTGTATTATACCCGACTGCTGATTCCGCGGTAAACGAAGAAACAATTTGTCCTAACCTGCTCACAAGCAGGACCTCTGCCGGCTGCTGATTTTCGGAAATCCATTCCAACACTACGTCATTACCACGGGTTACCGGATTCGGAAAGGGTACCAATGCAACAACCGGGCTGCTGAGGGTCAGGCAAAATGTATTGTCATCCGGATAAATATCCTCAAGCTCTGCTTCGGCACAAACATATTTCAGGAACTGGTTTGCCGACCACTCAAAATCAACAACGTGGCGATGGGTTGCACCGGGAAGAATCGGTTCATCCACATAATCGCGGAGTACAGCAC
>CAZOYJ010000189.1:0-6579 GCA_964583905.1 uncultured Roseivirgaceae bacterium | reverse complement strand
AGCATCTTTCAATACTGTAAAGGACTCAATGTCGTTAGGGTTGATGGTCGTCAACACGTTTTCAACACCCGCAATGCCTCCATTGTCAACCGGAAAACCATCAATAATAATGAGCGGATCATTGTTAGCATTAAGCGAAGAGCCTCCGCGAATGCGGATGGTTGCTCCTGCGCCAGGCGCTCCGCTATTGGTAATCACATTTACACCCGCTATTCTACCTATTATTAAGTCTTGGGGTGAAGTGAGTACACCTTTATTAAAGTCTTTACGGGTGATATCTGAGATGGCTCCCGTAACATCTTTCCTTTCTATTGAGCCATACCCCGTCACCACAACTTCTGCCAGTGCCATTACGTCTAATTGCAATACAACGTTAATGGTGGATCGCGCTCCAACAGTAGTTTCGGATGTAGCATACCCTACAAACGAAAAGGCCAACACGGCATCAGGTCCGGCAACCTGCAATGAATAATTTCCAGTTGCATCCGTCACGGCACCATTACTGGTACCTTTCTCCAGGATGTTCACCCCCGGCAAAGGTGATCCATCATCACCGGAAGTAACTCTACCGGTTACCGTTCTGCTTTGAGCCCACAATAACGTGGAACAAAGCAGAAGCGATACAGTAAAAATCCTCCCTGCATTTTCGTAGAATCTTGTCATAAGTTTATGATTAAAATTTGGCGTATTATTTAACTATTAAAAGTAGAGCTTTAGACTCCATATTTCTATTAAAAACGGGCATTTTTTAAAGGAATCGTTATCGCAATCGTTTTCTGTTTAAGCAATAAAATTACAGGATCATGGATCAATTTACTAGCCTGTAATCGTCACCTTTTAGGCTGATTTTAATCAGCCAAATCACTACTTTCAGAAACCGTTTGTTGAACTTTATTTAAAACGTTAAACAAACCGATCCGTCATTTACCACTATTTTCACGGCAAAATTGATCCCTTAGGCATGTCAAAATTTAATTCGGTAGTAAGCCGCGATGCAGGAAACCTGAAATCGTGGAACAAGATGGCCAATGGTATAAGTGGTACAACTACGGAAACCGTCTTTAAAGCTGAATTCTATACCGCAACCTGTGTACGCATATCGTTTTCCAGAGAAAATTTCCTGGAAGATTTTTCGTATAGCATCGTAGCTTCACCCGAGCCCGTACATCTATCGATCCAGGATCATGAAGATCACTTGATTTTATCTTCCAATGCCTTGCACATCAGGATTACAAAAAATCCCGTACGGATTACCTTCCTCAATCAGCAGCATGAAATCATCAACGCTGACGATACCCTGGGCACAAGCTGGAATGGCGAACAGGTAACCACGTATAAAAAACTCCAGGACGGGGAACGCTTTATCGGGCTGGGCGAAAAAACCGGACCGTTAGACAGAAGAGGACATGGCTATACCCATTGGAACACCGATGCCTATGGGTATCACGCAGGAACAGATCCCCTGTATTGCTCCACGCCTTTTTATATCGGACTGCATCACCAACTGGTGTATGGCATCTATCTCGATAATACGTTTAAATCGTATTTTAATTTTGGGGCTTCCAACAACCGCTTCGCCAGCTTTGCAGCCGATGGCGGTGAAATGAATTACTACTTCATGTATGGTGCTAACGTGGCGGAAGTCATTCAACACTACACCCACCTTACCGGGCGCATGGAACTTCCGCCCTTGTGGAGTATCGGCTACCAGCAATGCCGCTACAGTTACTATCCCGATAAGGAAGTATTACGCGTTGCCCAAACCTTTCGGGAAAAAGATATTCCTGCCGATGTGATGGTCTTCGACATCCATTACATGGATGCCTATAAAATTTTTACCTGGAACAAAAATGACTTCCCCGATCCGAAAGGATTAATGAGCAACCTGAAAGACATGGGCTATCAGGTGGTCGTTATGTGCGACCCGGGTATAAAAGTAGAAGCCGGGTATCATACCTATGAAGATGGAAAGGCTAACGATGTGTTTATCAAATACCCCGATGGCGAATTTTATACCGGACAGGTTTGGCCCGGCTGGTGCCACTTCCCCGATTTTACAAACCCCAAAACCCGGGCCTGGTGGAAAGCACAATTAAAGGTTTATGCCGACCTCGGCATTGAAGGCTATTGGAACGACATGAATGAAATTGCCACCTGGGGGCACATGCTGCCGGAAAATCTTGAACTCGACTTTGAAGGAAACAAAACCACCATGCGTAGGGGCCGCAATATATATGGTTTTCAGATGGCCCGAAGTACCTATGAAGGCACAAAAGACTTGATGAACGGCAAGCGCCCCTTCAACCTTACGCGTTCGGCTTTTTCCGGCATTCAACGTTATGCTGCCGTTTGGACAGGCGATAATGTAGCCTACGATGAACACATGATGCTGGGCGTACGCCTGGTCAACAGCATGGGCCTTACCGGTATTGCGTTTGCCGGATACGATGTAGGCGGCTTCGTGGGCAATACCGATGAAAAACTTTTTGCCCGGTGGATTTCCATTGGTGCGTTCTCCCCCTTCTTCAGAGGCCACACCATGATTAACACCCGTGACTCAGAACCGTGGAGCTTCGGTGAACGGGTAGAAGAGATTTCCCGTAACTACATCAAACTGCGATACCGCCTCCTGCCCTACCTCTATTCGTTATTTTACGAAGCCTCTGAAACAGGAATGCCCATTAACCGATCGCTGGCGATTGATTATTCGTTTGATCCTACGATCTACGATCATCGTTTCCACAACCAGTATACCTTCGGCCCGGCACTGCTGGTAGCCCCGGTTGAAAGCAACAAAGAACTGGTTAAGGTTTATCTGCCGGAAGGCAACTGGTACGATTTCTTTACCGATGGGCAGTATGCCAGCAACCAAATCATCGTAGCCGATTGCCCACTCGATAAACTGCCGGTATTTGTAAGAGGATCTTCCATCCTACCGATGCGTGAACATTCGGGAAATACCGTGCAGGATCACGGAGTCAATTTGGAAATTCATCTGTACGAAGGGAATGTGCAAAACACTTTTGAACTTTATGAAGACGATGGTGAAACCTTTCGCTATCAGGATGGCGAATGCAGCAAGCGTGTGCTGGAATACAGACCTGAAAGCCAACAGTTTTTGCTGCATGCCACTGAAGGTGCCTATCCATCCAAGTACAAAACAGCGACTGTATTTTTCCATGGCTTTACAACCCTACATACGGTGTCGGTAAACCAACACCCATACCCGGTACAAAAGCGCGACTATTCATTTCTGCAAGCCATTGCCCATTACGATCCGGTAGGACAAGTATCCGAAGCGCCAACTATTCGGGATTTGCCTTATATTTCCTTCCCGCTTGAGCAACACCTGTTGGAACTGAAGTGGTGACTAAAATCAATCGCCAACACGACCACCTAACCTATGTCATCTGATTCAATAACCAAACCCAGGCTTAACTTTTGGCAAATCTGGAATATGAGTTTTGGCTTTCTGGGCATTCAATTTGGGTTTGCCTTACAGAACGCCAACACCAGCCGGATTTTTGAAACCCTGGGTGCCGATACGGCCAACCTTGCCATGTACTGGCTGGCCGCACCCATTACGGGATTAATTGTACAACCCATCATCGGGTATTACAGCGACCGCACCTGGCACCCGAAGTGGGGCCGCAGAAGACCGTACTTTGCCTTCGGGGCCATCTTCGCTTCCCTGGCCCTGTGCATGATGCCCAACTCCTCCATGCTGTGGATGGCGGTTGGAGTATTGTGGATTATGGATGCCTCCATCAACGTGAGCATGGAACCCTTCCGGGCATTTGTTGGCGACATGTTGCCACCCGCACAACGCACCACGGGATTTGCCATGCAGAGTTTTTTTATCGGCATCGGGGCAATCATCGCCTCATTCCTGCCCTGGATTTTTACCAACTGGTTTGGCATTGCCAACGTGGCCGATGAGCCGGGCGTTATACCCGACTCGGTGAAATACGCTTTTTATATAGGAGCATTTATGTTATTCGCCACCGTAATGTGGACCGTGTTCAGCACGAAAGAATATCCACCGGCACCGGGTGTTGAAGAAGTACTGAGAAACCGCGAGAAACGGAAAATTGAAAATGAGGAACATCATCAATCGAAATTTACAAAAACAGGATCATGGCTGGTGACGCTTGGCGCATTGATCGCTGTATTGGTCTACACGTTCAAACTTGAACAGGAACTTTACGTATTGTCCATCGGCTTGGGGCTGTTTGGTTTCGTGCACCTGCTTGCATCGTACTACATCAAACAAGGACAGTCATACCTGGGATTGGTTAACATTGTTTACGATTTCAATACCATGCCTAAAACCATGGTACAATTAGCTTCGGTGCAATTTTTCTCGTGGTTCGCCTTGTTTGCCATGTGGATCTACACCACCTCGGCCGTAACCAGTCATATCTTTAAATCAACCGATCCAACTTCAACGGCCTACAACGAAGGCGCTACCCTGGTAGGTAATTTATTTGGCGTGTACAACGGCATTGCTGCCCTGGCTGCCTTGTTTCTACCGGTACTGGCAAAATACACCAGTCGCAGGGTAACCCACCTGATTGCACTCTTCTGCGGTGGCCTTGGGTTGATGTCCTTTTATGTAATCGCTGATCCGGTTTGGTTATGGTTCTCAATGATCGGTGTGGGTATCGCCTGGGCCAGTATTTTGTCTATCCCGTATGCCATGCTTTCCGGGGCTTTGCCGGGCGAAAAAATGGGCTACTACATGGGTGTTTTTAATTTTTTTATCGTCATCCCCCAGATCATTGCCGGAACAATTTTAGGGTTCATGCTTACCCACTTTTTTAACGGTGAGGCGATTTATATCTTAGTAGCCGGAGGTGTCTCCATGATCATAGCGGGGTTGTTGAGTTTACGGGTAGATGATCAGGATGAAGTAGCGATTAAAGCAAGAAATTGAAAACCCTTTACACCATACTTTTTTCGGTTCCGATAGCCTTGTTTGCACAAGACTACACAACCTTTACGGAAACCATCCGGAAATTTTATACTTCCACAACCCAACAGGAAATAAACGACCATTGGCAAAGCCTGTTACGGGAAAACAGGATTCCGTTAGCGGTGGAAGATTCGGTTGCCTTCTTCTATCGCGCTCCGGCCAGCTCGGTTCAGTGGATGGGCGATTTTAATGGGTGGGGCCGTGATGCTGCCTTCGTCAACAAGGGCCAGAAAATTCCCAATACCGATATCTGGATCCTGAAGGCTTCCTTTCCGAAAGATGCCCGTCTGGATTACAAAATCCTGTTGAACGAGAAAGATTGGATTATCGATCCGGTAAACCCGCATCAGCAGTGGTCGGGTGTGGGTGGCGGCAGCCCGAATTCCGAACTGCGCATGCCCGATTGGAAACCCGACCCGGTAACCGTGTACCGTGAAAACATTTCACGCGGCAAACTGGAAAAAGACCTGCTCTTCGACAGCCGAACCCTGGGGTACCAGGTTACCTACTCGGTATATTATCCACACGACTATACCAAAACTAAAACCTATCCGGTGCTGTACGTTACCGATGGTTACGAGTACCTGCACGAGCGGATGGGTAACATGCAGGTTATCCTGGACAACCTGATAGCCGACAAAAAAATGGAGCCCGTGTTGGTGGTGTTAATCGATCACCGCGAACCGGTTAACCGATCGAACAACCGCAGAATGAGCGAGCTGGCCATGAACACCAAATACCTCGCCTTCTTTACCGATGAATTTATTCCGTTAATCGAATCACGGTTAAATGTTTCCAAACATGCTAACGAACGCGGGATATTAGGAACTTCTATGGGCGGACTAACCGCAGCCTATTTTGCCTTCTCCAAACCCGATCTGTTCGGACTGGCCGGGATCCAGTCGCCAGCCTTCTGGTTTAAGCCGGAAATTTATACGTTTTGCGACCAGGCCGATAATCCTCCGGTAAAGATTTTCCTAACCTCCGGCTCCATCCACGATGCGCGCGAAGGGGCCGTGAAAATGAAAGGCATTTTGGAAAAAAATACCTGCACTTACCAATACCTGGAAACCAACCAAAGTCACTCGTGGGGAAATTTCAGAGATGCCATTGACGACATCCTGGTGTATTTCTTTCCGGCCCGGTAGTGTTATTCAGGCATTGATTTTGTTAGTTTGCATTTCAAAAATTAACCATGCGATTCCGATACTTACCCCTGCTTTTTATTACGGCAATACTGGCGGCATGCTCATCCGGTAAAAAATCATATCAGCGAGGCGACTACTACGATGCCGTGATGCAAGCCATCGGGCGGCTGCGGCAAAACCCCGATCATAAAAAATCACAAGAAACACTGCGCAACAGTTACCCGTTTGCCGTAGAATGGTTTGAAACCGATGCTAAAAATCAAATCGCTTCCAACGCACCCAATAAATGGCGTAACGCCCTGGTATCGTATGAAAAAATAAACAACCTGTATGAGGCCATTCGCCAATCACCCGGGGCGTTGCGTGTTGTTCATAATCCTAAAAATTATTATTCCGAAATCGGGCCGTTAAAAGAAAAAGCTGCAGCGGAGTTGTATGAATCTGGAATTGCCTCAT
>CAZOYJ010000188.1:4480-6617 GCA_964583905.1 uncultured Roseivirgaceae bacterium | reverse complement strand
ATACCGTGTTGATGCAACTGGTAGCCAAAAGCAGGCTCACGGAATTCCGCCAGGAATTCAGCAATATAAATGTGTTTACCATTTTAAATTATGTAGCCGACCAGGCTAAAACTTCCATTACTGAACTGAACCCGCTCATTGTGCGCAAGACCGATGAAGCGCACCTGCTTGATCCGGAGTTTCACCTCAATGCTTTCCGCTACCGCGAGCGAGATATCCTTACCTCAGCGGCAAAACGGTTAAAGCGTCATATTGATAGTGGTATGGATTCGTTCGATGCGTTTAACGCTGCCCAGCACCATATGATACAAGTAGGCTTTGCCTATGTGGAGCGCATTATCCTGGAACAGTTCCAGTTAGCGGTGGAACAAACGCATGATCGCGGATGCCGCACCGTAATGAAAAAACTGTGTGACCTGTTTGCGCTTACCCATCTCGATAAAAACAAAGGCTGGTACCTGGAGCAAGGTTACATGGAAGGCGTAAAAACCAAGGCCATCCGAAAATTGATGAACCAACTTTGCTGGGAAATCCGGCAGGATGCTGTGCCGTTGGTGGATGCATTTGCTATTCCCGAAAGTTGTCTGGCAGCACCGATTGCCAGGCGGTAGCTGATGTGGCTGGCAACACGGTCGCCCTCGTACATCAATGGTGTGGGTGTACTTTGTAGTGTTGTTTGAGTAGATCCTTGCCATAATCATTACCATTCGGTGTGCGTACTACCGCATGGATATGTTGCCGGTGAACATCACTTCCATATAATTGTCTGGTGGCAACTGGTTTCTGGTGGTCAAATTCAATTAGAATAACGGGACTTTGAATCCTGTAGTAATACACTGAATGATCTTCACCACCTCCGATCCAGGCAAACCATGTGTCATCCAGGTGCTTCTCTACTTCGCTCATTTTAACTTTCGCATGACCATCGTCCATATGGTCAACATAAAGCTTTATCAGTAAGAGCATCTGGTTTCTCTGTTCTTTGGTAAAGGAAGATACTTTTACGCCCGCGTAATCGATAACTACATTATCTTTAAAGGCTTCTGTGAGGTTATTATTTCCTTCTTTTGAAAACTCGATTATAGCCTCACTCCTTTGTTTGTCATTTAATGAGTTTAGAATTTTTAACCCCGAATTCTGCTCATCCTGCAAAATCACAATTCCCTTATACTTTCCGGTTTCAGCAATTACCGGTTCTGATCCCACAAACAAGGGCGTCATAACAACCTGGTCGCCTAAAACAAAATAGTTGATGATAAGGTGATGTCCATCCAATTGCCAACCCCAGGGCTCCGTTTCTGAAGGCTCTCCCATGATCGTTATCCAATAAAGCCATTCGCCATATTCCTGAAAGTTGTTATTGATCTCTCCCAGCGTATGATTCAATTTCATAATATTCCGGCTTAATTCAAGACCCTTGGCACTGAGTGCGGCCCCCATCAAATTAAATGCAGCATGGCGCTGTTTCTCCGACATTTCAAAAAATGCAACACCCTGTCGAATATAGAAGTGCTGGTTCATCCATTTCCGCCATTCATCATCCCCTTCGGAGAATGTTACTTTACTCCGCTGATTTTTATCCAGCGATTCCAGAAACGCCTTGGCTGCTTTACGCACTGGTTCCGTTGATACTCCCGTAAACTCAATTTTGAATAATCCTTCCTGAATATTTCCATCAGTCGTAATTCCTTTAAAGGGCTCTGACAAACCATCTTTCTCACGTTCAGCAGAAAGTGCTTTAAATCTTTCCTTTTTTTCCGGATCGGTTACTTGTGCACTGGCATTAAGGCCAATGGCGAATAAGTAAAGGATAAAGTGAGCGGTAAGGGATTGCATCGTGGTACGGTTTAGGGATAACTTTTACGCGCCTCTGTGTTATGGATTGTCGCTGTCATCTCGGTCGATTTTAATAAATGGACTTACCATTAAATACCAAAACGTTTGTTTTTTGTTGGAATCAAACTCCTTCAATCCATAATGAAGCGATTTAACCGATACATACTTATACGTTCCAAATAATTTGTCCCAAAAGACAAAGATGTCGGCAAAATTTGAATCGGTGTAATACTGATTTTGGTCGTGATGCACCTTATGAATATTGGGCGTGATAAACACTCTTCCCAATACTTTATCTGTC
>CAZOYJ010000188.1:0-4470 GCA_964583905.1 uncultured Roseivirgaceae bacterium | reverse complement strand
AGCGGCTGAGCGTAGTGGTGGTGTACCTTGTGCATATTTGGCGTGATGAACACACGTCCAAAAATCTTATCAAACCAATCGGGTAATTGAATGTTGGCATGCTGCGCCACCAGGAAAGGTAATTGAATAATGAGATAGACCCCAAAAATCGGCAGATCAAGACCGAAGATAATGCAAGCGACAATAGCCGATGTGCCGAAGACCAATACTTCCAATGGATGACCTCTGAAAAATGTAGAAGTATCCATAGTGGTATCGCTATGATGAACACGATGCAGCCTCCAAAGCAGTGGTGAAGTATGGGCCAGACGATGGAACCAATAGGAGGTGAAATCCAGGCACATTACACCCACAATGACCTTGAGCCACATGGGTATTTCAACCCAGTAAAATAGGCCTACCTGATTGATGGCCGACCAATTAATGATGCCCACCTGCACTACGGCAAACGCCAGGCTAGCAAAGTAAAAGGCAAACATGAAAACCAGGTTGTTGAAAAAGTGATTGATACGCCTGTCAAATTGGAAAGGCGTACCCAATAGACGCTCAAGGCTGTAAAATAAGGCGATTAAAAAAATGATAACGTAATTGCCATCTATTGAATTCAAAGACTTGATGATGTTTTCCATAATTTGTTCCTTTTAAAGAAGATCGTGAGCTTTTAATTATTTGAAATATACGTGTAATCCTGATGACTTTCTTAATCGGTTCTTCTCTCCCAATTTCCAGCAGTTGGAGTTTACCAATACGAGAAAGGGTTGAAATTGAACCTCCGGGCAGTACTTTATCCGCACACACCAATTTGTTTTCAAGTCCTTTGATCGCTTAGTAATCCGTTTTAATCGATTTATCAAACGGAATCTTAAACTGGTAGGCAATGTCTTCATCTTTGCTGTCGTTAAGGGTGTCTAATCCATAGCGGATTTTTTTCGGATCATCGTATACAAATGTGCCAAACAACCTGTCCCAGTTCGAAAACATATTGCCGAAGTTTGTATCGGTCCATGGCCGCATATAGTGGTGGTGGAACTTATGCACATTCGGGGTAATAAAAACATAACTCAGCGGTTGGTCAATCCATGGCGGCAGGTAAATGTTGGCGTGCGTGAAATAGGTAAAGAACACCGTGAGGATCCGGTAGAAAAAATAGAAGGCAACCGGTGCACCGAGAAGGATCACCGCACCCAGAGCAAACAATTCGCGCAGCACAAAATCACCCGGATGATGCCGTGTACCACTGGTGGCATCCAGGTGGGTATCGCTGTGGTGGATCATGTGGAGCTTCCACATCCATTTGAATTTGTGCAACAGCACATGTACAAAATATTGCGCAACTAATTCAAAAATCAACAAGGCGATGAGCAACTCAACCCAAATTGGAAGATCGATTAAATGCAAAAGGCCAATTTTATTTCTCCCAATCCATTCAAATACGCCTACGGTAAGCAATCCAAAAACCGTATTGATGATCATGGTGGTGCCGAGAAAAACAAAATTGACCCCGGCATGCTTCCACTTGCGATAGGTAAACCGGAACAACGGAAAGTTTCCTTCCAGAATCCAACAGATAACCAGGCAGGTAACAATCCAGGCCGCGCGTTGCCAGGTAGGCATGGTTTCGAAAAAGAGCAGAAACTTTTCCATATCCGATTACGCTAACGTTTTACTTAAGCTGAAAAAAGTGTTCCCCGTAAAAATACCGATAAACACCAGGCGCAACAGCAAGGGCAGGTAAACCGGCAACCAATGGGTGATTGCCCTGAACACCAGCAGGATTGCGGCAACACCGAGGGATAACCCTCCAATCAACAACAACTCCCCAGCTCCCGTAAAGTGAAGGATGGCGAACAATATGCCGATAACACATACCGATGAAGAAAGATGAAACACCTTGATGACAACCATAATCAAGAAGTGATCCGTTTGGTAGATTTGATAAGCGTTCAAAAAATAAAAAGCAGCGAGAGTAAACATAAATACCATCACGGCCTCTTGCCCTACGGAAACCCTGGAAACCCTAAGCCAAATACTAAAGCCAACCAGCAGCAGTAAGCCCACTTCAATCTTTACCATGTAAGGCGATAATTTTTGCAATAGATTCATGCGTATCTTTCGGTTTCCGGCAATTTACAATTTTGTAAACAGGTTCAAATATGAAATCCATCTTAACCTTACTCCTCGTACTGGGCGCTTCACCTCTTCTCTACAGCCAGGATACTGCACAACAAAAAATCCTGAAAGTTGCCCGCGAAATGATGAACAATTCAGGAACCTGTGCCCTGGTTACTTTGGATGAAAACGGCAATCCCCGGGTGCGCACCATGGATCCCTTTCTTCCGGAAGCTGATTTTACTGTATGGCTAGCTACCAATCCGAAAAGCCGGAAGGTAAAAGAGCTGACGAAGAATTCTTCAGTGGCCTTGCATTATACTGACCAAAATGAAAACGGCTACGTTACTTTGTATGGTAAGGCTTTCCTGGTGAATGACCAGACTGAAAAAGACAAGCGCTGGAAAACCGAATGGATCAACTTTTACGGCAATCGCACCACCGAATACCTGCTGATCAAAGTAATACCGCAACGCCTGGAGGTGATTAATTACAAACACGGCATTCCTGGCGACTCCATTACCTGGAAACCGGCAGTGGTTATTTTTAAACCGGAATAGGCTGGTTAACCCTGGCATCCTCAAACTCTGCAATAAGGCTTTGAATAATTTCCTTCATCGGTCGAATACGGTGGATATGTTCAATAGCAGGACCTTCACACCACAGGGTTTTGTAAGTTGCCCCCGTGGCGGCTTTTTCAACGGCTTTCATACCGCGAACGGCCAAAAACATTTTGATGTATTTCTTTAATCTTTTATTCCGGTTCATCAACCGTTCCAACCACGAAGCTTTCGTTCCCATCTGTTGCACATACGGGGTGTTGATCACCGTAAGCGGAGAGCCTGAAAGTTTATTGGTGCGCACAATGTCCTTTTCTCCGTAGTCGATTAAGGCTTGTTTGTAATCAGCGGATACATCAGCTTCTTCGGAAGCGATGAAGATCGTTCCAACCGATACCCCGGCAGCACCCCAATCCAGTGCAGCTTTAATATCCGCTCCTTTCGCTACCCCACCCGCGGCAATTATGGGTATCTGTAAATTTTCTCTCAGCATGGTCACCAACTCTTCGGGCAAAATATTTCCGGCATGGCCACCTGCCCGGCTGTTTACAGCAATCACCGCATCCGCGCCAAGCGACTCCACTTTTTTTGCGTAGGTAAGATCCACCACATCGCAAAAGACTTTTATCCCGAGCGGTTTGCAGGTTTCTATTACCTCCTTCGGATTACCCAACGAGGTAATGATGTAATCGACCTTCAACTCAGCCAATAACCTGAGTTGATGCTTATACTTCGGATTGGATTTGTTCACAATCAGGTTAACGCCAAACGGTTTATCCGAATAGGCCTTAATTTCCAGGATGGCCTCGCGAAGCTCTCTATCAGTCCGATAGTTCAGGGCCGGAAACGCAGCCGTTACACCCTGATCCAATGCCGCTTTTACCATTTTGGTGTTGGAGATGAGAAACATGGGGGCGACAAGGATGGGATAATCAATGCCAAGCATTTTATCGAGCGTGGTGTGTGTCATAAGCAGGCAAAATAGTGCTTATTTTCTTTTGCTCACACCCTGACTTTGATCAGGATTTGAACTGATGTAAGTAAGGAATAACACTTCTCAATATCAGGTTTAAACAAGTAGCAGTTAGTATCTTTGAAAGAACCCCCAAACGATCCGATTATGCAAGAAAGTATTCAGCAATTAACCGAAAAAATTTACCGTGAGGGTGTGCAACAAGCCGAAGCGCGGTCGCGCGAAATGCTGGAAGAGGCCGCCCGCAAAGCCTGCGACCTGGTGGATGAGGCAGAGGGAAGGGCCGCGCTGATTGTAGAACATGCCGAGAAAAAAGCTGCCGAATTAATCCAGAAAAACGAATCGGAAATGCGGCTCTCGGCTCGCCAGGCTATGGGGGCCTTGAAGCAGCGTATAACCGACTTGGTTATCTTTCAACTCACGCATGAACCAGTGCACCAGGCGGTGCAGGATGTACCCTTTATTCAGTCCATCATCAGCAAGCTGATTGATAACTGGCTCGCCAATTTCGGGCAGGAAGAACGTCTGCGCATTCTGCTGCCGCAGGATGATTACCAGCAATACCGGGCATATCTTGAAAATAAAGCGTCTGAATTACTGCGCACCGGCATCAGCATTGAATTTACCGGGCTGATGCAACATGGTTTCCAGGTGGAAGCGGTTGACCAGGGTTTTAAAATCAATTTTACAAGCGAAGATTTCGAAAACTACTTCAGCAACTTCGCCCGGCCACGAATTTACAAACTGTTGTTCGGCAAAGAAGAATAATATGGCGCAAGGATATTACTACCTGATTACTTCCTTACCCGAACTTAGCCTGACCGACAA
>CAZOYJ010000187.1:0-6728 GCA_964583905.1 uncultured Roseivirgaceae bacterium | reverse complement strand
TCAATAGAACAGAACTATGATCAATCGAATAATAAAATTCTTTTTAGAACAAAAACTGGTAACGGTACTCGTACTCCTCGCTATCGTTGGCTGGGGAATAGTCACCGCGCCATTTAACTGGAACATCGGTTTTCTTCCGCGCGATCCCGTGCCGGTAGATGCCATTCCCGACATCGGTGAAAACCAACAGATTGTTTTCACGGAATGGATGGGCCGCTCTCCGCAAGATGTGGAAGATCAAATTACCTATCCGCTTACCACGGCTTTGCTCGGCATGCCGGGCGTAAAGGCCATCCGCAGTACCTCCATGTTCGGCTTCTCCTCCATCTACATCATTTTTGATGATGAGGTAGAATATTACTGGAGTCGTTCGCGCATTCTCGAAAAGTTAAGCGCCTTGCCTTCCGGTTTGCTGCCCGAAGATGTTCAACCCAAACTCGGTCCGGATGCTACAGCGCTCGGCCAGGTGTATTGGTACACCCTCGAAGGCCGCGATGAAAACGGAAACCCGGCCGGGGGCTGGGACTTGCACGAACTGCGCACCATCCAGGACTTCTATGTTCGTTATGCGCTCACCGGTGCCGAAGGTGTAGCCGAAGTGGCCAGTGTAGGCGGGTTTATAAAAGAGTACCAGGTAGACCTTGATCCGGTTGCAATGAAGACGTACAACATTTCCATGATGGAGGTGATGCAGGCGTTGCGAAACAGCAACCGGGATGTGGGCGCCAACACGGTAGAGATCAATCGCGTGGAATACCTGATCCGCGGACTCGGCTACGTGAAGAAAATTGAAGACATTGAAGATGCCGTTGTGCGGGTGAATCAAAATGTTCCGGTGCGCATCAAAGACATTGCCCGTGTTACCATCGGCCCGGCAGATCGCTCCATGTTGGGCATTTTAGATAAGAGTGGTGCGGAAGCGGTTGGCGGGGTGGTGATAGCGCGGTATGGGGACAACCCACTTGCAGTGATCAACCATGTAAAAGAAAAAATCAAGGAGATCGCTCTCGGTTTACCCTCCAAAAAACTGGACGATGGACGAACCTCCAAAGTCACCATTGTCCCGTTTTACGACCGCACCCAACTCATCTATGAAACACTTGGCACACTGAATGATGCGATAAAGCTACAGATCCTTATCACGATCATCGTCATCATTGTGATGGTGTATAACCTGCGGGCTTCGTTCCTGATTTCCGCCTTGCTCCCGTTGGCTGTACTGATGTGCTTCATTTTCATGAAATACTTCCATGTAGATGCGAACATTGTAGCCCTTTCGGGGATTGCGATTGCGATCGGCACCATGGTTGATCTCGGTATCATTCTCAATGAAAACATTTTAAAGCATCTCGAAGAAGCTCCGAAGGAACAACCGCTAATTACTACGGTGTATAATGCAGTATCTGAAGTTTCATCGGCCATTCTCACCGCTGTCTCAACTACCATTGTGAGTTTCCTGCCGGTGTTCACACTTCAGGCTGCCGAAGGAAAGTTATTCGGGCCGTTGGCATACACCAAAACTTTTGCGCTTGTGGCCGCTTTGATTTTTACACTTGTCATTATGCCTGCGTTTTCGCATTGGGTATTTGGGTGGAAAACTGGCAAAGGAAAATTCAAACTGGCCGGAAACATCATTCTTGCAGGGGCTGGGTTTTTCGTGGCGATTGCATACTTGCCCTGGGCAGGAATTACACTGCTGTTGTTCGCTGTCAATAATCTTATCAATCATTTCTATACTGAAAAGTATTCACGCTATCATGGATTTGCCACGGTGGCTATTTCCGTTGCAGCAGTCTCCTGGTTATTGGCTACGGAATGGTTGCCGCTCGGTGTTACCAACAGTCTATTGCTGAATTTCCTATTTATCCTGATCATCATTGGAGTGGTGCTGGGCGGATTTACGGTGTTTATTCGGTTCTATCCGCGCCTGCTTACCTGGTGTTTGGAAAACAAAGTGAAGTTTCTGCTGATTCCGGCTTTCATCATGTTACTCGGCCTGAACATTATGCTAGGCTTCGGCAAGGTATTCGGATTTGTTGAAAAAGGATTTGATGCCATAGGCTGGAACATCCGCACGACTTCGGTGTGGAGTTCGCTGACGCATACCTTCCCGGGAATGGGCAAGGAATTTATGCCTTCGCTGGATGAAGGCGCCTTTTTGCTGATGCCCACCTCCATGCCCCATGCGGGAGTAGAAGCCAACAAGCAAGTACTTCAACAACTCGATATGCAGGTAACGGCCATCCCCGAAGTAGAGATGGTGGTCGGAAAAGCAGGGCGTGCAGAAACCGCACTCGATCCTGCACCCATGTCGATGTATGAAAATATAATCTTGTACAAGAGTGAGTACATCACGGATGTGAACGGGCGAAAATTGCGTTTCCAAACTGATGATGAAGGAAATTTTATCCGCAACGAAAAAGGTAAATTGGTTGAAGCTGCAAACGGAGAGTATTATCGCCAATGGCGCGATCACATCAAAACACCCGATGACATCTGGAATGAAATCGTAACCGTGGCCAACATTCCCGGTGTAACATCCGCCCCCAAACTTCAGCCCATCGAAACACGATTGGTGATGCTGCAAACCGGCATGCGGGCACCGATGGGCTTGAAAGTCTACGGACCTGATTTGAAAACCATCGAATCGTTTAGTCTTGAACTGGAAAAACAGTTGAAGGAAGTTCCATCGGTGAAGCCTGAAGCTGTTTATGCAGATCGTTCGTTGGGCAAACCCTACATGGAAATTGACCTCGACCGTAAAGCTATGGCTCGCTATGGTTTGAATGTAGTGGATGTGCAGGAATATATTGAAGTGGCCTTAGGTGGTATGAGCATGACCACCACCGTTGAAGGCCGTGAGCGTTATTCCATCCGTGCTCGGTATGCACGTGAGTGGCGCAGCGATCCCGAGTCGATCAGCAAAGTGTTCATTTCAACGCCAACCGGTGCACAGGTTCCTTTAAGTGAGCTTGCCACCATTACCTATCGCCCCGGTCCAATGATGATCCGTGGCGAAGACTCATTTCTGGTTGGATATGTGTTGCTCGATAAACAGGAGGGTTACGCGGAAGTATCGGTAGTAGAACAAGCGCAGCGATTCCTAAGCAATAAAATTGCTACCGGTGAGTTGGTGGTTCCTGCTGGCGTGAGTTACAAATTCTCCGGCAGCTACGAAAACCAGGTACGGGCTGAGAAACGGCTGGCTGTTGTTATCCCGCTTTCGCTGATCATCATCTTTTTGATTTTGTATTTCCAGTTTCGGTCTGTGGCCACTTCACTGTTTATTTTCTCCGCTATTGCGATGGCCTTTGCCGGTGGATTTATGATGTTGTGGCTATACGGACAGGATTGGTTCATGGACTTCACCGTATTTGGCACCAACTTCCGCGAGTTGTTTCAAATGCGGGCATTCAACCTGAGTGTTGCCGTGTGGGTAGGGTTCATCGCCTTGTTTGGCATTGCAACCGATGATGGCGTGATTATCGGCACCTACCTCACACAAAGTTTACAGAAACATAAACCTGAAAACATAAGCGAGGTTCGTAAGGCCGTTCTCGAAGCGGGCATGCGCAGGGTGCGCCCATGCTTGATGACGACTGCAACAACACTGCTTGCCTTACTGCCCATACTCACTTCCAGTGGAAGAGGTTCGGACATTATGATCCCGATGGCCATTCCAGCTTTCGGGGGAATGTTGGTGGCGTTAATTACGCTGTTTATTGTACCGGTGTTATACTCCTGGAACGAAGAAAGAAAAATCCAAAACTGACAACTCAATAGTCATGGAAACAAAAAAAATCATTACTCAGCTTTGTGCTCTCTGTGCCTTCTCTGTGAACTTTGTGGTTAATTATTTACCACAAAGGACACAAAGGGCTGCTCAAAGAACTCTAAGCATACTTGCCATCAATCTGATTGTTCTTAGCCACTATGCGAAAGCTCAATCATTAGAAGAATATCTAACACTTGCCGGGCAAAACAATCCAGCACTGAAAGCAAAATACAGTGAGTACTACTCCGCTTTGGAGAGAGTGCCACAGGCGGGTGCATTGCCAGACCCGGAGTTATCATTCGCGATGTTCATCTCCAAAGAAGGATTGTACATGGAACGCTTCATGGGGCAACAACTCTCAGAAATTTCCGTGATGCAGATGTTTCCATGGGCGGGAACCCTGGGAGCCGCAAAGCATGAGGCCACGTACATGGCGCAGATGAAATTTGCATCTTTCCAGGAAGCAAAAATCAATCTCTTTCACGAAGTGCGCTCAACATGGTACCGGTTATACCAGGTAGATGAAGAACGAAAGCTACTGGAGCAGGAGAAAGAAATTTTAAAAACCTACGAGCAACTGGCGCTTACCCGGTTCAAAACCGGAACCAGCGGCAGCGCACCGATGAGTACACAGAGTTCAGGCACCCAGCAAACTTCTGCCACCACCGGTGGGATGACCGGCATGAGCATGGGCGCAAATCCAACCCCCTCTTCTTCTGCCTCCACGTCATCAGGAGTGAGTGGCATGCAGGGCGGCTCGTCCGGTTCGATGGTGGATGTACTCCTGATTCAGTTGCAAATGAAAGAATTGGACACGCGCATGGAAATTCTCAACGCATCGCGTAAGCCATTGGAAATTCGATTCAATAACCTGTTGAACCGGCCTGCGAACGAATCCATTGTCATGGCCGACACCTTAACACCCTTACCCTTGCCGGCATCACTCTCCTTGATTCGAGATTCAGTCATTCAAAATCACCCGATGGTGAAAATGTACGCCTGGGATGAAAAAGCACGCGAAGCCCAACAACGCATGGCCACACTCATGGGCAGACCGATGATTGGTGTTGGCCTATCCTACATGGTATTCCGCCCGCGGCAAGATGAGTTAATGGGTGTTACAATGGGCGGTGAAAACATGTTTATGCCGATGGTTACGATGACCTTACCGCTCTACCGTAAAAAGTATACTGCCCAGCGAAAGGAGGCTGCGTTCATGCAGCAATCGGCTACACAAAATAAAGAAGCTGCCAAACTCGATTTGCTTAGCGAGCTGGAAAATTTGTTGTATGAATATGAAACCAGCAACAGGCGATTGAAATTGTTGAACGACCAGGTGACCATAACCCAGCAAGCCATCCGCCTGATGACAACGGCTTATTCAACCGGCAGCAGCGGCATAGAAGAAATATTGAGGCAACGGCAGTCTTTATTGAACTATGGGCAACAGCAGATTACTACTTTGACTGAACAACATATAACAGTATCTGGAATTACTAAACTAATGGGAATAAACTGAATTGGATATGAATGGATATTGGTGGATATGAATAGAAATTGATTATTAGAACCAATATCAACAAGTATCCATAAGTATCAACCAATATCCATGAATATCAATACATATCGACAAATATCAAACGACATATGAAACCAAAATCAATCGTCATCAACACCATCCTCCTCGCAGTCGGGTTATTCCTCGGCTGGTTAATTTTTGGAGGAAGAGAATCTGCTTCACACGACCATGCGCAAGCGGAACAAGCAACGGAATACACTTGCTCCATGCATCCGCAAATCCGGCAAGACGGGCCAGGTAAATGTCCGTTGTGCGGTATGGACCTGATACCCGTCTCAAAAAGCGGGAGTGGTCAGTCTAACCCGTTTATTCACGAAATGACACCCGAAGCCATCGCGTTAGCCAACATTCAAACCATTAAAGTGAAATCCGTATCGGCAACCAATGAACTGGCACTCACCGGAAAAATAAAAGTGAACGAACAGCAATTATCCGTGGTCACTGCCAAATTTCCCGGAAGGATTGAAAAACTCTTTGTGAATTTCGAAGGCCAGGAAGTTAGAAGGGGAGAAAGACTCGCCACCATTTACTCACCCGAATTAGTGACTGCCCAACGCGAATTGCTTGAAGCAAAAAAGATGACCTCAATTTCTCCTCAGCTGTACGAAGCCGCTAAGGAAAAACTTCGCCTTTGGAAAATCAGCGATAAGCAGATTGAAAAAATTGAAACCTCAAATGAAGTGGTTACCACACTCGATGTATATGCCGATGCAACCGGTGTAGTCACCAAACGCCAGGTTTCGCTTGGCGACTATGTTTCTACGGGTAGCGTAATGGTGGAGATCGCCAACCTCAGTTCCCTTTGGATAGTGCTGGATGCGTATGAAAGTGATTTGGCCTGGATCAAAACCGGATCAACGATTAACTTTACCGTTCCTTCCCTGCCCGGAAAAGAATTCAAGGCAACCATCCAATACATCAATCCTTCATTGAATCCGGAAACCCGTTCGGTGGATGTGCGTGCCGTGGTGCCCAACACCGGCAATTTACTGAAACCTGAAATGCTGGTGAATGCCACCTTGCAAACCAAACTTAACACAACTGCAAAAGGTTTGGCTATTCCAGCAACGGCCGTACTCTGGACAGGCAAGCGCTCCATTGTATATGTGAAACAAAAAGGTGCGATGCCCGCTTTCGAGCGGAGGGAAATAACACTCGGTTCGCGTATGAAAGATTTGTATGTAGTGGAGAAGGGGTTGGAAGAAGGTGAAGAGGTGGTATCAAACGGGGTGTTCTCTGTGGATGCCTCCGCCCAACTCAGCGGCAACTACAGCATGATGAGCGCACCGGAATCAAAATCTCTGGAAGTGCCGGATGCATTCCGTCAACAACTAACCCAGGTTGCCAGTCAATACTATGTTGTTAAAAATGCTT